>CAYWAH010000029.1:0-15431 GCA_964456505.1 uncultured Clostridium sp.
CCTGATTAACACTAAGTGGATTATTTTCAATTGCTAATGAAGAATGGATTGAATTAATCATGCTCTGTCTTCTAAGTTCAGACTTTTTGCTTTTATTTTGATTAATCGCATAATTCAAAGCACCAACTCTTTCCATAATGTCACAAATAAGACATAGTGTTTTATCTGTTAAATTATACGGTGGTTTATAATTTTCCATCAATCTCACCTCATAATAATTTTAACTAAATACATCATATAAGTCAATATTTTTACCCACATTTTGGATCAGAAATCATAGTCAATTCAAGCATTTAATGGTTTACTATTAATGTAGTTTATGATAAAATAACTATAACAGATAAAGTAATAACAACATAAAAATTTTTGAAAGGAAAATTTAAAATGTTAACTGCACCAAAATTAGATAATTTTATAAGGCAATATGAAAACAGAAATATGGGAGATGAAAGTAATCGATTTACAAAGGAATCATGGGAAACCTTAAAAGAATTTTATAAATTACTTGATTATATTAAACCATTTGGTAGTGATAATGATCATATTTTATTTTTTAAACTTCCTAGAGGTCCAATTGAAGATTTTGGAGATTATAAAACATATTTTGAATTAGGCGAAGTGACAAATAAAGAAGACTTCGTGGATCTCTGGAAGTTTTATTATCCAGACGATGAAAAGTGGTATAAGATGTATACGAAGCATTTTACAAGAAAAGAAAATGAATTTTATGCTTTGGCATTTAATTATAAATTTGTTCTTCAAAATGAGGAAATTTATGATTCAAATTATGCTGATGACATTTCGGATACAATAAACGAACTTATTTTTATTGTTAAAGAAAACATAGAAATGTTAAAGAAAAATGAATATAACTCTTATATTGAAAAAAATCTTGATAAAAGATTAAGGTATGGAACAATAACAAGAAAAGATTATTATAATTTATTTCCCGACGCGAGGAGTAGTTATCTAGAAGACTTAAAAGAGAATGAAATAGAAAAATTTAAGAAAAACGTTGAATGGCAAATAAATTTGCCCAAAAATCCTAAATATGAATGGAAACCTAGTATTGGAATTGGAAGATTAATGCATATGACAGCAAATGATTTTTATAAATTTTGTTTGTTAGGCTATAACGCAAATAAATATAAAGAACATGAAGGACTAACTGCTAAAGAAGCATATTATAAATATGCTGATGGAAGAGATGAGAATTTAAAAGATATTGATGAAAATTCATATGATGATTTTGATAACTGGTTGAATGATAAAGAAAAATTCGGTGGACATCCTTGGGAAGTCTGTAGAGGTGGAAATTCAACACATATTTCATTATATGTTGGGCAAGATGAATACGGATACTATTTGACACTTGATGGAAAATCATTTGGAAGGTCAATAGAAACTATAAGATTTTATAATGCGTTAAAAGATAATAATGCTCCAGTATTTTTAAATGATGCTGAAGAAATTTTAAATAGAATTTTGGAAAAAGATAAAATAGGAGTAGTTCCGGATTATACTATAACAAAATATCAAGAATCAAGTTTTCCTAACGAAAAAATTGTTGATTTTGTACATCTTGATGATAAAAAAGAAAATGAAATGATTAAATTAGTTAAATGGCAGGAAGAAGATAAAGTATATTTGAAATAATAATATTGCTAATTACTAATATATATCTGTTCTATCATCACCATTAATAAATATAAATTCGTAATAAACTACAGATGGACTTGTGTCAAAAACTTGACATAAGTCCATCTAATAATTTTTTATTTAGCTAACTGAACCAAATTATTGCTATCGATAAAATCATCCAATTCTTTAACTATTTCTTTAAATTTGATATTTGATGCATAAGCATTCTTTTTAGCATATGTATTCCAAAGTTGTTCTATTCTTTCATAATTATAAATTTCTTGTAATATTTGATGATAATCTCTCAAAAAAGCGAAAGAATCTCTTTTTGTAAAAGTATTTGTTATTGCTGATTTGAAATTTTCAATGTTTATTTCATCTTTTAACTTTGTTAAAAACATATGAACATCATAATAATCTTTCATTCTGCTATTATATACACCTCTTCTTAAAATTGTTTCAATTTTCTCTGATAAGATTGTTTCAATATTATAAGAATAAATATGTATTTTTTTATCTTCAAAAAGCATTGGTTAATCATAACTTAATTCTTTTGGTGTAACTTGATCTCCTGTTGATATATCTATTTCCAATCTAACATTTAAATTCTCTAAGTGTCCCATAAGATGATATTTGTTTCCACCATACTCATCATCTTCTCTTATATCTGTAATATCAACTAAATCAAATTTAACATCATCGTTTAAATCAATAGATAAAATTTCATTTAAAGCTTTAACCATATCTTCTTTTGATACATTTATTCCTTTTATTGTTGTATCCATATCTTGAGTTGTTCTATTATTTATTCCAAACATTGCAGATAATAATAGTCCACCTTTTAAAATGAAATTGTTATTGTATTTTGATAAAGATATTCTTTCTAGTATTCTTTCAAACATAAATCTTTGCAATAATTCATAATGCGTAAGATTATATTTCTTTTCAAGTTCTTTAGTTTTTTCTTTCAACTCTTTGTAACTTATCATTTCATTAATACCTCCATAATTGTTGTCAACTTCTCATAGACATTAAATTCCTTTGCATATTCATCAAGCAATATTATATTTTTGTTTTTTGAATTAAAATATTTTTTAATAATCTTGTTATATGTTTCAATATCATATTCGTTTTGATTTTTTAACATATCACAAATACATCTTTCGGCATTATAAATTTTAATTGGGTTGCTATATGGACTTTGTATTTCTATAACACCAATATTAAGTTTTTCCTTTGAAACATAATGAACATTTAGATCTTCGTTTATTTGCTTATGATTAATAGTTGTTATATCGATTTTATATGGAGCACGTTCACTTAACCCTAATAAATGAAAAGCAGTATTATAAGAGAAAATAATGTCTTTATATCTTCGTTGCAATATATAATACTCATCTTCTATTAAATTATTATCAATATATAATCCATTTGATACTTTTCTAATTATCCCTTGTTTTATAAGTTCAGGAATATAAGCTTTTGAAACAACATTTTCATCAATTTCTTTTGTTGTAATATATCCGTTGTTTGCGTTCAATATTTTTGTTAATTTATTCACATTCATTCTTGTTCCTCCCTCACTTTACTTTTGCACTACAATTGTAGCATTTTTTAGTGTGAAAGTAAAGTATTTGCTTATATAATTCTTATTTTTCATTAATCAAAAATTATTCGAATTTTTACATTTTCAAGAGTTAGATAAGTCAATATTTGCGACCGGTATTTTAAAAAAATGGAAAATCGAAATAATCTGAAACACTTGATTTATCTACTTTTTTATTTTTTGTTATTTTCTTTTGCAACCGCATGCGACCGTTTTTTACTACTTATGAAATAATAAATTGCAAAAAGAAAAGGCACTTTTCAGCGCCTTTATATAAATTTACAGAGACATTTTCTTGTACTATTAATGTTTTATCAACTATTTCTTTAATAATTCTAGCACAATTATTTATAAAATTTTATATTTTCTTGCAATACATTAAGCACTTCAATGGAATTTTTCTATTTTCAATTTCATTTTTCATAGGTCTTACCTCATAATAATATTAACAGAGTAAATTGCATAAGTCAATATTTTCAACCGATTGCAACTATTTTTTGATAATATTAAGTCTAACTTTAAATAAGGACATATTCCATTTAGGAAACATTATTGTTGTTTTTTTATAAAGTCTTTCTTTTTTGGAAATAAAAAGAATAATAATATGACAAGGAAGAGAATTTGAATTGACTTATAAGTAGTTTATATAAATAATGGTGGCTATAGCAATATTAATTTATCGCAAAAATTTACCTTACCGATTATAAATATAAAATAAATAATTAAAGAGCCTGTAAGGGCTCTTTTATCAACTTTTTTATTTAGTTTTTTTATCTATTATTACTTTATTAATATCCTTAATATATATTTCTTTATTATTTTAAACCTCTTATATATTCTTCAACAATCGGAATTCTCTTTTTGTCTTTTTCCCTTTTACTTGATTTCAAATATTCTAAATATTCATTTATATTCTGCACATAATAGTCTCCAATTTTTTCAGGTTTATATTTAAGTTTTGATTTTTCTCCATCGCAAACACATTCAATATTTTCTGTCACTTTATAAAAGTTGCTATTTTCTTTTGGAATTAAATTATAATTTTGTTTTAATTCTTCAAGGCCTTTATTTGTAACCGCAATGTCTAAATCACCTGCGTCTGGGAATATTTCTCTTAATACTAATGCTCCAGATGAAAGTACCCAAAATTCATCTTTTGATATCTTTAAAGTTTTAATCAAATCAATTAATTCTTCTTTATTCATTCTTTCGTTCACGTAAAATCACTCCTTTCAATTATTAAAATTTTTATATTGTTTTAAAGTTCTACTATATTTACTTGGTTTCCGTGTTCTTTTATTATTGAAATTAAGTCTTCTACTTTTAAATGCTATACGCGAATTTTTTTAGTTTAAGATTTTATTTAATCAATATCCTATTTGATAATATTATTATTTGGCATTTTTCTTTTTTTAATAACATTTAATTTTGTAATATGATATGCTTGAGTTAATTTTTCTTTAAAGTTATCTGGAATATGCTTGTTGCATTCTTTTATTAAGTCTTCATCAATTCCGTATAATGCTTCAGCCATACTACCGACTATACAACAATTGGTATCTGTATCTCCTCCATGCTCTAATGTTAACTTTATTGCATCTTTGAAATTGTTTGCTGAAAAAAGTGAATAAAAGCATATATCTATTGTGTCTGCGCAACTTGTATTAAACCTTTCTAGTTTTCTATCTTTATAATTTAAGTTTAATTTTTCTTGAATTTGTTTTTTATTTAATCCTTTTCGCGCATAAAAAATTGTAAGAGTCACCAATGTTGATGCAGCAATTGCTTCTTTGGTATTATGAGAACATTTAGTGGCTTTATAGCAATTTTCTTTTACTTCTTCTTCAGTATTAAACATATAACCAACAGGTGATATTCTCATCATTGCGCCATTGCCATTGCTGTTTCCATCTTTTTCTCCTTTTGTCCATTTTATAAATCCTGGAGAAAATGAATTTTTAAAATATGGTTCAAAGTTTGGTTTATAGTCCAAATAACTCAAAGTATATTTTTTTAGGTTTGTTTCGTAGTCTTCATGTTTTAAAATACTTTGTAAAATTGCCATTGTAAGAATACTATCATCACTAAAAAAACTATCTTTAGTAATTATTTCATTTGTTCTTATTGGCTTTATATTTTTTGTTTGTTCGAATTCGTATGTTGAACCTGCCAAATCGCCTATTATTGCTCCGTACATTTTTTTCCTTTTTTATCATATTTCAATTTTTTGTATAAGTATTCAACACGTTAATTTTCCTCATATATTTCTTATAACATATTTTGGATTTTTGAAAAGTTATCCATAAACCTTATACTTTTTTGTCTATTCAATCATTTGCATTATTTTTATATAGGAAACATTCTGGTTCGTGTGAGTTTACAACTCCAATGGCTTGTAAGTATGAATAAATTATTGTGCTTCCAACGAATTTCATTCCTCTTTTTTTCAAATCATTTGATATGTTGTCTGACAATGTTGATGTTGTTTTATCATATTCAAAATAGGTTTTTCCTTCTGTAAATTTTAATAGATATTTGCCAAATGAACCATATTCTTTTTGAACGGATTTAAAAATTTTTGAATTGTTAATGCTTGCTTTTATTTTTAATCTATTTCTTATGATGTTTTGATTTGACAATAGCTGTTCGATTTTTTGGTCATCATATTTTATTACCTTGTTGATATCAAAATTGTCGTATGCTTTTTGAAAATCTTGTCTTTTATTTAACACACATTCCCAAGAAAGTCCTGCCTGAAAAGATTCTAATATTAACATTTCATATAAATAGTGCTCGTCAAAATTTGGCCTTCCCCATTCTTCATCATGATATTTAACATATATTTCATTTTTGGTATTGCACCATTTGCATCTTTTTTTTGTCATAAAATTCCTTCATAATTTAAATGTTAGCTTTTTAATGTGTTTTTATATCATATTTTCTATTTTTTATCAATAATTTTATTCTTTCTTTTTCTGATTATTGTAGCATATATTTGTCATTAGACTATCTGGTAAAATTTTTGAAAAGAATTTTGCCATTGTTATACCTTTACTTGTGCAAATTATTTCTTTTCCTTTAAACATTTTTTCTACTGCAATTCTTGCAACTTCTTTGCTTGTTTGTGATTTTAAACTGAAATTTACACCTGCCACATTGTTGAAATTTGTATCAACAGGTCCTGGACAAAGTGTTGAAACTTTTACATTTGAATTCATTACTTTTAATTCTTTATTTATTGCTTGGTCTAAACTTAACACGTATTTTTTTGTTGCATAGTATGTGCTCATCAATGGTCCTGCTGGCATAAAGCTAGCAATTGATGCAACGTTTAAAATATGACCTTCATTTACTTTTATCATATCTTTCAAAAATAATTTTGTTAAAATATGTAGTGCTGTAATGTTGGTATTTATCATTGAAATTTCTTTTTCTAAATCTGTTTCATAAAATTTTCCAAACAAGCCAAATCCTGCGTTATTTACAAGAATATCAATCGTTCCAAATTCATCAAAAATTTCTTTATGATAATTTGATAGTTCTTCTATTTTACTTAAGTCTTGTACTTTCACATTTACTGAAACTTTGTATTTTTCTTCGATTTCTTTCTTAATTTCATTTAATTTTTCTTCATTTCTTGCAGTTATTATTAAATTGTATTTTTTCTTTGCTAGTTCAAAAGCAATGTCTCTTCCTATTCCAGATGAAGCTCCTGTAATTAGGGCTATTCTAGTTTTCATACTTTTCTTTCATAATTAAAACATGAATTTTAATTATGCTCTCCTTTCTCAATTTTTTATAAAATTCTTTTTTCACATTTTATCATACATTACTATAAAAAGAAAATAAATCTTATTAACTTTTTTCATATCTAAAAATTTTTATATTCGTAATTTTCTATATAAAACTGAAAGTATTTGATTTTATAAATATTTAATCAAAAGTTAATTTTAGTTTTATTGACTTTTTTCACATCTTATTCTATAATGAAAATATAAAGATTAAGGAGGAAATTATGGGATTTATAATTACACTTATTGTTATTATTGGAATCATTGCATTATTTTCTATAAGACAAATTAACCAATATGAAAGAGGAATTCAATTTCATTTAGGAAAATTCGACAAAGTTCTTGATCCGGGTTGGCACGTAATTTGGCCAATATTCTATTCAATGAGCAAAGTTGATATTCGTACAAAAACAGTTGACGTTCCAAAGCAAGAGGCTATTACTAAAGATAATATTTCAATTGAAATAAATGCAGTCCTATATTATAGCGTTTTTGATGCTGGAAAAGCTGTAGTTTCAGTTGAAAATTATAATTATGCTGTTTCACAATTAGCTCAAACAACTATGCGTAATGTAGTAGGTTCTGTTACACTTGATGAACTTTTAACAGAAAGAGAAAAATTGAGTGAAGAAATTTGCAAAATTGTTGATGAAGCTACTGACCCTTGGGGAATTAAAGTTGAGGATGTTGAATTAAAAGATATTGCTCTCCCTGAAGAAATGAAAAGGGTTATGGCTAAAGTCGCTGAAGCAGAAAGAGAAAAGGCTGCTGTTATTACAAAAGCTGCTGGAGAAGTTGAGGCTGCAAACAATTTAGCACATGCTGCTGAAATAATGGGTTCAACTCCAGGTGCTCTTCATTTAAGAACATTATCTACATTAAATGATTTAAGTTCAGACCAATCAAACACAGTAATATTTGCTGTACCTGTTGAAGGACTTGAAGCACTTCAAGGTGTAAAAGAAATTGGTGATCATTATAAGAATTTGAATAATCAAAAACAATAAATTTAAAATTAAACCTACTAGAAAAATTTTTTCTAGTAGGTTTTTATGAATTTTTTATCTTTTTTTCTTTACATATTTTTGAAGTTATTAATCTATTTCTTCTGAATTTTCTCCCTTTTTCTTTCTTTGTCTGTATTCTTTTTCTGCAATTCCATCAGCAACTTCTTCGCCGAAATCTCTTGCAATACTTGTGTATCTTGCTTCATCTTTTGCTTTTTGTTTTAGAATATTTTTTTGATTATGTTCTTTGTCCCATTGTTTGTTTTCTTTAATTGCATCTTCAATCATAGAATTTTTATCATATATTTTCTCTACATTTTTTTCATGCTCTGCTTCTTTTGCTGTTCTATACATTTCTTTATTAACATATCTTAATTCTGCATTTCCAAGTTTTTTTACTTGTTTCTTTAATAGTTTTTTTAAAAATAAAGCTTTGGCTAGTTTAGGCCTATTTAAAAAGAATTTCATCAATCTTAATTTTAATGGCTTATCTTCAAGTATTTCCTCATATTTGTTGTCTTCATCTCTTTGTTTATCAAATTCTTTATTTATTAATTCAACTTCTTTTTTCATTTGAGTTAATTCTGTCATTTTTCTGCCTGTTGCTTTTTCTACCTCTTCTTTTAATTTATCAAGATATTCATTAAATGAATTATATATTATTTTGTACTTTCCATCAGAATACATATAATGATATAAATCATTGTTATCTCTTGTAAATCTGATAATGTCTCTTCCTAAAGCACCAATAAAAGCAGTAGTAAGTTCCTTTACATTTCCTTCTGTGTGATCTTTTTCTGAATCAAATGTGAATTCATCTGTATCAATTATTCTACATTTCAAATTTTTTTCATCCCAAATAATATTTTTTTCTGTAAGGTCATTAACAACAAGTCCATTTTTTGAATCTTCCCTAATTTGTTTTTCGACTTCTGAATAAATCTCCTTTAAATTTTCAAAAGAAGTGTTATAAATAACATCCTCTAATGTTTGAGATTGTATGTATGGTGTAATATATCCAATTATAGTTCCCGTTCTATTATCTTGAATTAGTTCTTCTGGATAAACAATTAAATCACTTTTCTTACCAATTAAGTCATTGTTGATATGTTTTTGTAAATAAGATTCACTATTAAATATTTTGTATGCTTTATCTCCGCAAATATAAACATCTGCATGCTCCCCACTATCAAGTAATTTTAAATTTTCATAATTATCTATACTAAGCATATTTTAAACATCCCCTTTATTTTGCAAATGAATTACAAAATTTTATTTATTATCCTCTTTTTCTTTATCATCTGTTTCTCCTTTGTTTATTTCTTCCATTACTTCATCAACATCAACTCCATGAACAAGACATGCTTGCTCAATAGTTTCACCTAAAGATGCAGGACATCCCACGCATTCCATTCCTATGCTCATAAGTATATCTGCTTTCTCTGGTGCTTTTTGTATTAATTCGTAGACTGTTGTCTCTTTTTTAAATTTCATGATTTATTTTTTCCTTTCTTGTCATCTTTTGTAATACGATTTTACCACATTTTTCAAAAAAAGTATAGACATTTTGCAAATAATGTTGTATAAAACCTTTTGAAGAGGTGATTAACATTCTTTTAATTAATTTTTTCTTTATTGTATTTATTTTCAATCTAATTATATGTCTAATGTATTTTTATAGTCTTTTCCAGAGATTGTTTTTCTATAATCTAGGTTCAAAATTAAATAAAATAAAGACAAAGAAGGAGGTTTAATTTATCAAGCATAATTTTATTGCATTTGTATTTTCTAATGTAGTTTCATTTTTGTTCTTATATTTATTTTATCCAATTGTATTTTTAGATAGCATACATTATTATAGCAATTTGAATTTTATAAATTTGTTATTAACTCATTTGTACTTTCCTTATGTAAGATTTGTTTTTATAGTAAGTCTATTTGTTTCCAATTTTATTTTGTTTTATTATTTTTTTAAGTGTATTGATATTTCCCCTAAAAGTGAAAATGATTTTGTTGTACCTAATTTTGGATTGTTTATTGGAAAAGACTTAAATGATAATGATGTTTATATTACTGAAAAAAGTTTATATCAAAATATTTTAATAACAGGTTCTATAGGTTCTGGCAAAACTTCTTCTGCTATTTACCCTTTTACAAAACAACTCATTGAATATTGTTCAAATAACTTTGATAAAAAAATAGGATTTTTAATCCTGGATGTAAAGGGTAATTATTATAGTAAAGTTTTGGAGTTCGCTAAAAATTGCAATAGATTGAATGATGTTATTGTAATAAGTTTAAATGGAAAATATAAATATAATCCTCTTGATAAGCCTAATATAAAGGCTTCTGTGCTTGCAAATAGGTTGAAGAATATTCTGCTTCTTTTCTCTCCTAACAATACAGAATCATATTGGCTTGACAAGGTTGAACAAATTTTGGAATGCTTTATCAATTACTGCAGAATTTATAATAATGGATATGTTGATTTCAATGAAATACATAATTTAACCATTGATTATGATTACTTTAAATCAAAAATAGAACTCGCTCGCAATGCATTTATTTCTGGGTTACTTTCAAAAGATAAAATTTATTCATTATATTATTCTATTTCTTTTTTAGAAAAGGATTTTTATAAGCTTGATCAAAGGACTCATAATTTATTGGTTTCTGAAATCACAAGAATCACAGGTGTGTTTGTTTCTGATTATAATGTAAAGAAAATTTTTTGTCCGAATAGGAATGAAGAAAATTTTTATGGATTCAAAGATGTAATTAATAAAGGTAAAATTGTGGTATTGAATATGAATATTTCCGAATATAGAAATTTATCAAAAATAATAGCAACTTATTTGAAGATGGATTTTCAAACTGATGTATTAAAACAGTTAGCAAATTCTTCATCTCCAATAAGAACTACATGCTTTATTTCTGATGAATATCAAGAATATGTCACCTCTTCAGATGCAGATTTCTTTTCGCAAAGTAGAGAATCAAAGTGCATAAATATTATTTCTACTCAAAGTTATTCTTCTGTTTTAAATAGCTTGAATAATAAAAATGCTACAAATGTTATTATTCAAAATTTGGTTAATAAATTGTGGTTTAGGACTGATGATATTTATACTATTGAAGATATTCAAAAACAAATAGGAAAAGAGAGTAAAAATATGTATTCGAAAACATTCTCTGAAAATCCTAAAGAAAGTAATTATAATTTTATTTCTAAAAGTTTTACTTCCGTAGGTTCTAATGTTTCTGAAAGCATTAATTCTTACACTCAAAAAGATTTCGTATATGATTACAATTATTTCACTCAAAGTCTAAAAACTTTCCATTGTGTTGCTTTTTTATCTAATGGAGATTCTATTATAAAACCTAAAGAAATTGAGATGTTTCCTTATTTTAAGAAAAGGAGGATTTATGAAAAAAATAAATAAAATTAAATTTGTCTTTATTGCGCTTGCAATGCTATATTTTCTTTTTGCTTTTTCAACTAAAAGTTTTTGTGCCACTCCAAAAATAGTAACTAAACTTTCTGATGCTTTTAATGATATTGAAAGCTGGCTTTTGAAACTTTCTACACCTGCGGCTGCTGTTGCTGTTGGCGTTGGATTGTTTATGAAAAAATTTAGTTTTGGAGATGAGGAACGAATTCGTGCTGCTAAAAAGGTTATTAGAGGTTCACTCGTAGCTTATGGTGTGTTGCTTGCTCTTGACCTTATTCTTTCTGCTATAAAAACTTTAATTGCATAATTTTAGGAGGATTATTTGGATCAAGATCAAATTGTAAATACAATAATTCAAACTATAAATACTATATTTGGAAACATTTTTAGTTCTATTGATAATACTATTTTTGATAACTTAGATAATATTGTTTTTATTAATAAAGATATTTTGAATAATTCTTTTATTAATAAACTTCTTGATGCTGGAAGCAAAAATAGTTTAATTTATTTGGCAGATGCTTTTCTACTTGGAATATCTGTATTTTATATAATTAGGTATTATTATTTTAATATTATTGATGCTAAAGTAGAGAAACCTGTGCAATTTTTCTTTAAACTACTTTTATTTTCATTGCTTATTAATTTTTCATATTTTTTAGCGGAACAACTTTTGAATATTACGTATTTGTTTTCTTCTGCTATTCAAGAAATTGGAAAGAATATTATTCATGTAGATATAAATTTTTCAGAGCTTATATCTTATCTAAATAGAATATTAGATATTGATTCAGGAGAACTAAATTTGTTTTCATTTGATGGTTTGCTAAAAAGTTTTGTAAGCATTGGTTTTGTGAATTTGCTATTAGCCTATTCTTTACGTTTTGTTGTAATTCAAGTTCTAATTTTGTTTTCTCCATTTTCTATTTTAAGTTTAATCAATTCTTCTACTAGTTGGATTTTTAAATCATGGTTAAGAACATTGATTTCATTATTATTAATTCAAGTTGTAATTCCAGTAATTTTAATTGTAATTTTCTGTATTGATGGAAGTAATAAAATTTTACTTGTTGGTGGAATTTATGCTTTAAGTAGAGTTAATAGTTATATTAAAGAAATTTTTGGTGGTGTTTCAATTGATGTTTCTAATAATTTAGGAAGTTTTGTTTCTGTATTAAAAAAATAACTTTGTCGGAGGCATGATATGAAGTTTATATTTCCTAGAAATTATAATTTTAAGAATAAAATTCTTGGTGTAATAGACTACCCTACTGCGATTTTTAATATAATATTTTTTATATTTGTTTTGGGTCTGTTTAGTATTTTTATAAAGAAACTATCAATAAGATTTTTATTTGTTATCATTTTTTATCTACCTATTTTTCTTTTTAGTATTGTAGGTTTTAATAATGAGAACATTGTGTATGCAATTTTTTACATCATAAAATTTTTGTTGAAACCAAAGTTGTATTTGTATAAATAGTTGTTTTTTTGTCGCAATAATGATATAATTCGAATACAATGGAGGTAAATATTTATGAAAGTTGAGAGAAATGATTTGTCTTTAATTTTATCTAGTACATCTATTCCTGATGTATTCTTTACAGAATATTTATCTCAGGCAAATGGTGATTATGTAAAAGTTTATTTGTATCTTTATTTTATTTCAAAATATAGTAAAGATATTAAACTAACTGATTTAGCTAAAAAACTTGAAATGAATTTTAAAACTATTCAAGATGCTATAAAGTACTGGGAATCTGTTGGCCTACTTATAAAAAAGAATCAAGGCTTTATTGTTCCAAATGTACAAGAAATTGAGCTAAACAAATTATACAAGCCTAAAGTTACAATTTCTGCAGAGCATATTGAGGAAGTATCTGAAAATAAAGCAAGATCAAAAGCAATTGATGCAATTAATAATGAGTTCTTCCAAGGTGTAATGTCTCCTTCTTGGTATAGTGATATTGATTTATGGTTTAAAAAATATGCCTTTAGTGAGGATGTAATGATTGCACTTTTTAGATATTGTTTTGATAAATCTGCATTACATAGAAACTATGTTGCAACAGTTGCAGAAGCTTGGAATAAAAATGGAATTCATACATTTGAAGACTTGGATTTATATTATGAAAAGCAAGAAAAAGTTAAAGTAGTTGAAAATTCAATTAAGAAAAAACTTAGAATGACAAGAAACTTATCTATATATGAAGAAGCCTATGTTGAAAAATGGGTTATGAATTATCAATATTCCATGGAAATAATTGATATGGCATTAAAGAAAACTACTTCCAAATTCAATCCTAGTTTTGAATATATTGATAAAATCCTTACGGATTGGCATGATAGAGGATTTGATACTAAAGAAAAAATTAGTGAATTTTTGGAGAATCAAAAATCTAAACCTGTACAGAATTTGAAAGAAAATAAATCTAATTTTACTCAAAGAAAATATAATAATTTGAATAGTTTATATTCAAATATTAATAATTAGAGAGGTATATTGTGAATAATAATTTAAAATCTCTTTTAATTGAATATGATCAAAAGCGAAGCAATGCTATTAACAAGGCAAATCTAAAAAAAGAGGAATTTTATTCTAAACATTCTGATGTTGAAAAAATTGATAATGAAATTAAGCAATTATCTATTGATGCAATAAAATTTTCTCTTTTGAATGATAAAGAAAAATTAAAATCTATAAATAAAGAAATACAAAATGCTCAAGTTAAAAGAAATAATTTGGTTGAAAAGTATGGAGCAAATTTGAAAGATTTTAATCCACAATTTGAATGCAAAAAGTGCAAAGATACTGGATATGTTTCAACGGAAAGTGGAAATGAATTATGTTCTTGTATAAAACAAAAGTTATATAATTTGTCTTTTAATGAATCAAACATTTATAATTTAAAGAATCAATGTTTTGATAATTTTGATTTGAATGTTTATTCAAACAAAGTTGATAAAGAAAAATATAATTCAAGTATTTCCCCTAGAGAGAACATTAACAGAATTTTAAAATCTTGTCATAACTTTATTGATAATTTTGATGATGCAAAAGAAAATAACTTATTATTCTGCGGAAACACTGGTCTTGGAAAAACTTTTCTATCATCTTGTATTGCAAATGAGCTTATTAAAAAAGGCAAAGTTGTATTATATCAAACCGCTCCAATTATGTTAGACAAAATTATTGATTATAAATTTGGCAAATCAGATGATGATATTGTAAAATCTATTTATAATGCTGACCTATTGATAATTGATGATCTTGGGAGTGAAACAAAAAACAATTTAAAGATTACTGAATTATTTAATATAATTAATTCAAGATTGTTAAACCAAAATAACAAAATTACTAAAACAATCATTTCAACAAATTTATCTTTACAAGATTTATATGATACTTATGAAGAGCGTATTGTTTCACGTATAATTGGTAATTATAACGCATGTTATTTTTATGGTGAAGATATTAGATTACAAAAAAAGTTGGTTCATTAATTGAACCAACTTTTTTATTTATTGATAATAATTAAATTTTATTCTTCATCTTTGTTTTCATCTGAATTATCATTCTCTAAAGAACTAATTTCACTATCATCTTGTGCAGTGGTATTTTCTATTGAATTATCATCATCTGAATCTTCAGTAATTGTTTCGATGCTTACAACTTTGCCACCATCATTTGCTCTCATTAATGTAACACCTTGTGTATTTCTACCTAATATGCTAACATCTTTTGCTTTGATTCTAATGACAGTACCCTTATCTGTAATCATCATAACGTCTTGATCATCTGTTGCAATTCTTATTCCAACTATATCTCCTGTTTTTGGAGTTATCTTATATGTTAGAACACCTTTTCCTGCTCTTGTTTGAACTCTATATTCTTCAAGTTCTGTTCTCTTTCCAAATCCATTTTCAGTAATTG
>CAYWAH010000030.1:0-14698 GCA_964456505.1 uncultured Clostridium sp.
ATTTTTGATGAAATGGCTGAATTTGCAAAATATGCATTTAACAAATCACATGCTGCTTGCTATGCTGTAGTTTCATATAGAACGGCATATTTGAAAGCATATTATCCTGCTGAATTTATGGCAGCAATGCTTAATAGCTTTATTGGAAATTTAGGAAAAGTACCAATTTATATAAACGAATGTAAAAGAATGAACATTCCAATTTTAAAGCCTGATATCAACAAGAGTGATACGAAATTTACAGTTGAAGGAAATGAAATTAGATTTGGAATGGGAAGCATCAAAAATGTTGGACTTCAAGCAGTTGATAACATTGTAAAAGAAAGAAACGAAAATGGACCCTATAAAGATTTTACAGACTTTTGCGAGAGAATTTGTGATAAACAAGTAAATAAAAAGTGCATTGAAAGTTTAATAAAAGCAGGTGCTTTTGATGAACTAGGAAAAAACAGAAATACTCTTTTAGCATCTTATGAAAATATTATTGATACAATTTTAGAAGAACATAGAGGAGATTTTTCTGACCAAATCACAATGTTTGATATTGCAAATGATGATGAAGATGTAACAAAGATGAAATACACATTTGATGAAAAAGAAGAATTTCCAGAAAAAGAATTACTATCAATGGAAAAGGAAATGCTTGGAATTTATATTTCAGGTCATCCTCTTGAAAAATATAGAGAAAAAATTGAAAAAATTGTAACAATAAATTCAATGATTTTGCAAGAAGCAAATGAGCAAATTCAAAATAAAGAAGATGAAGAAGAGCAAATTCAAACACAAGGAAATAGCAAAGTTAAAGACAACGAATTTGTAAGAATTGTTGGATTAGTTTCAAGTGTAAAAAAGAAATTTACTAAAAACAACAAATTAATGTGCTTTGTTACAATCGAAGATTTATACGGAACTTGCGAAATAATAGTTTTTGAAAATTGCTATACAGCATCTTCAAGTTTGCTTATTGAAGAAAATATCGTTGTTGTTGAAGGAAAAATAAGCGTTAGAGAAGATCAAGATATTACAATAATAGCAAGCAAGATAACTGGAATAAATGACTTTGACGAAAGCAAAATAAAAGCATATAATTCAAAATACAATTCAAATGGAAATAATACAAATAACAATTACTCAAATCAAGAAATGGGCAACAGACAGAATGCAATTGAAAATCGTGGAAGCAAAATTGATACATCAAATGTTACAATGGCACAAAATAATAATGTAAAAAAATTGATCCTAGATATTACTAATTTAGATGAAGGCGGAAAGGCAAAGTTAAGAGGAGCAATTAGATTTTTCACTGGGGATAGAAGAAATTTACCTTTATATGTAAAGCAAGGAGACAAGATTAGTTCTTGTGGAATAATCTATGCAAACGAAAAAGTTGTGAAAGAACTTAGTGAAATAGTTGGGAAAGAAAATTCAACGCTAAGTTAATTAAAAGGAGTTTTTATGAAAAGCGATAAAAATTTAGAAAATGATAATGATGAAAAAAATAGTTTAAAAGAAAATACTATTGAGGAAAAAACTCAAAATACTACTAAGGAAAATAGTACTGAAAAGCAATTGAAAGTAGCAGATGAATTCGATATTGAAAAGCTTGAAAAAATCAAAGATGAAATTAACAGTTCAAAAAAGAATAAGAAAGGTAATGTGTTAGAAAAAAAGAAGTTAAAGAAAATTTTAGCGAATGTTATTTTGCTTATACTTTTTGTAATCTATTTTGTTATGATTAAGTTGGCTACAAAGAATGTAACTGAAACTGAGACTTTAAATAATGACTTTATTTCATTTGCAATTTTTGAACTTCTACTAGTGTTTGCATGTTTTGAAGTTGGATATAAAAAGGACAGCATGTACATTGGATGGTTTGGAATGGAGATGTTTGCTATTGATTGCTCAACTCTTTTTTTAGGCAATTTATATAAATTATATAGTGGCAACTTTGATAAGTATTTTTCTATTATTCTGATGTCAGGGACAATTTACTACATTGCTAAAATAATATGGATGTCAATTAAACTATTAAAGAAATAACTTTATTGCAAAAAAGTATTTGGTTCAAAAAATTCTTATTTTTTTACTAAATACTTTTTTGCGTTTTATATTGTTTAATTTTAAAAAATGTAGTAAAATAGAGTATGTAAATTAAATAGTCGCGTATAGCCAATGCAGAAATGTGGCGTATGAGGAAAGTCCGGGCCCCATAGAGCAATGATGCTTGATAACGTCAAGTGAGGGAAACCTTAAGGAAAGTGCAACAGAAAACAACCGCCTCTTTTTATTTTGCTCTGTTTTTGCAGGACAAAAATAACTAGAAACTTTTGTTTCTTGGAGGTAAGGGTGAAAAGGCGAGGTAAGAGCTCACCGCCTCTTTAGTGATAAAGAGGGCATATGTAAACCCCATCTGGAGCAACACCGAGAGTGGAGTTTAAGGCTGCTCGCCATCTCCGAATTTGGTGGCAAGAGAATTGCATAGCAATATGTAATCGAGATAAATGACTATTTTTAACAGAACCCGGCTTACGATTTACTAAAAGAGTTCCTTTTCGGAACTCTCATTTTTTTATATATAAAATTAATTAAATAAAATTCTATTATATTATTTTGAAAACCCGCGCAGCGAGCAACCGAAGCATAGCGAAGGGCGATTGATTATACTTTCAGATCAGTAGTCCAAAATTCACTTTTTTTTAAAGTGAATTTTGTGACATAAAAAAAGCATAATCCGGTAAGGGCACAAAATAATATAATAGAATTTTATAAAGTGGTTGTACTTTTTAAAAAATTCATATATAATAATGGAGGTCGAAAGGAGAAAAGGAACGAATGACCTTTATAGAAAATATTATTGAACAAGCAAAGCAAAATATTAAAACTATAGTTCTTCCAGAGTCAGAAGATATACGAATATTAGAGGCAACGCAAAAAATAGAAGAGCAAAAAATTGCACACATTATTTTGCTTGGCGATGAAAACGAAATTAGAAAAATGTCAGAAGAACACAACATAGATTTAAAACAAGCACAAATTATTAATCCTAAGATTTCAAAAAAGTTAGAAGAATATTCTCAAAAATTGTATGAGCTAAGAAAAGAAAAAGGTATGACATTGGAAACTGCAAAAGAGTTACTTTCTACTAATTCAAGATATTTTTCAACAATGATGGTTAAAGAAAATGATGCTTATGGATTTGTTTCTGGTGCATGTCATACTACTGCTGATACTTTGAAACCTGCATTGCAGATCATTAAAGGAGAACCTAGTGTAAAAACAGTGTCAGCATTTTTTATAATGGATTTACCAGATAAGAATTTTGGTGATAATGGAGTATTCATTTTTGCTGATAGTGGAATGAACGAAAATCCTGATGCTGAAAAGTTATCTGACATTGCGATTGAGTCTGCAAAAACATATAAAAAATTAATTAATAAAAATGGACAACCAAGAGTTGCAATGCTTTCGTATTCAACAAAGGGAAGTGCTCATTCTGAGCTAACTGAAAAGGTTGTAAATGCAACAAATTTAGCACATGAAAAGGCACCTGATTTATTACTGGATGGGGAATTACAATTGGATGCTGCGGTTATACCAGAAGTTCAAAAAATGAAAGCACCTGATAGCCCTATTGAAGGAAAGGCTAACATATTGATATTCCCTGATTTGGATTCTGGAAATATAGGATATAAATTAACTCAAAGATTTGGTCACGCAAATGCGTATGGCCCTTTATGTCAAGGATTAGCAAAGCCAGTAAACGATTTGTCTAGAGGATGCTCTGCAGATGACATTGTTGGTGTAGTTGCTATTACATGTATACAATAAAAAAATTGCAATATAAGATTACAAATACAAAAAATAAATATGAATATAAATGTAAAATTTTATTAGTTCTAAAGCAAGAAATATTGTAATATGTAATTCAAAAAAGTTAAAATAATATTAAAATAAAATGTAAATAGAAAAAAGAAAGGAAATTTTAAAATGAAAATTTTAGTTGTCAATTGTGGAAGCTCATCAGTAAAATATCAATTAATTGATATGGAAAATGAAAGCGTTATAGCAAAAGGAATTTATGAAAGAATAGGTGATGAGAAAAGTTCTTTAACACATAAAATAAATGGAGAAAAATATGTAATTGTGAACTTTGTAAAAAATCATAAAGAGGCTTTAGATTTTATTATAAAGCAATTACTTAATCCAAAGTATCAAGCAATAAAAGATTTAAATGAAATTGATGCAATAGGACACAGAGTAGTTCACGGTGGAGAAAAATTTGCTAGTTCAGTATTAATTACTGATGACGTAATAAAAGCAGTTGAAGAATGTATTCCACTAGCACCAGTTCACAATCCTGCTTGTTTAATTGGAATAAGAGCATGCCAAGAATTAATGCCAGGAAAGCCAATGGTTGCAGTTTTTGATACAGCATTTCATCAAACAATTCCAGAAGAAAGATATTTATTGCCAATTCCATATAGATATTATGAAAAATATAGATTAAGAAAATATGGTTTTCATGGAACATCACATTATTATGTTTCAAGAAGAATTGCTGAATTAATGGGCAAGCCTGTTGAAGACTTAAAAATAGTAAATTGCCATTTGGGACAAGGTGCAAGTTTATGTGCTATACAAAATGGAAAATCTGTAGAAACATCAATGAGTTTAACTCCAACATCAGGAATTGCAATGTGCTCACGCTCTGGCGATTTGGATCCATTAATAGTTACATTTTTAATGAAGAATGAACACCTTACAGAAGAAGAAGTTGAAAATGTGTTAAACAACGAATCTGGTGTTTATGGAATGAGCAATTGCATTTCAAAAGATTTTAGAGACTTGGAAGAGGCAATAAGTGAAGGAAACAAAGTTGCAGATAGAACAGTAGATTCTTACTGTTACATAGTAGCACAAACAATTGTAAAATATGCGGTTTCAATGCAAGGCATAGATGTTATAACATTTACTGCAGGTGTAGGAGAAAATCAATTTAATATTAGAAGAAGAATTTGTGAATATTTGAAATTCATGGGAGTTGAACTTGATAAAGAACTTAACCATGTAAGATCATGTGAAAGAAAAATTTCATCTGAAAATTCAAAAATTCAAGTATGGATTGTTCCAACAGATGAGGAATTAATGATTGCAAGAGATACAAAGAGACTTGTTACAGGAAAATAAAAAATTGGAAAACGCCATTGAATTAATTGGCGTTTTCCTTATTTAAAAAGAGGAAAAATTATGAATAGAGAAACATATCTAAAATGTAATAATAAAAAATATTGTAAGATTATCTCGATAGATGAACCAGTAAGATTAAACTCAAACATAAAAACTTATGTTAAAGGTCATAAAAAAACTATAATTGTTTTTCTATTGATAATTTTAATTATATTATTTGCTACTTTTAAATTTAATATGCAAATTATTTTATCCGCTATAGGCTTACTATTATTACTAATGGTTATGTTTATTCTTAATAATACATATTCAATTACTGCAAACAAAGGAAAGGTAAAAATTGAAGCGGATTTTACTATAAACTATATACCTTATGAAAAGCTTATTAATATATATGTTTCTGAAACAAAAAATAAAATACTTTTTTTAATACCATATAATTTTTATGACTTGAAGATAATTTTTTATAGTACAGATGGAAAACTTATGGAGGCAACTTATTCTACAGTTATGTTAAATCCAAAACAAATAATTAATTTTTTTAAAAAATTTAATTTTGAAGTTTTAGAGGAACAAGCTAATGAAGAAAGAAGAGAAGTAGAAAAGGATAAAGCAAGAAAAATTATTTGGGCTTTGATTGCAATTGTAATTTTAGCTTTACTAATTACAGGATTTATAATTTATATAATTAAAATAAATAACAAATAATAAAT
The DNA here is from genome assembly GCA_964456505.1 of uncultured Clostridium sp. Classification (GTDB taxonomy): domain Bacteria; phylum Bacillota; class Clostridia; order TANB77; family CAG-508; genus CAG-793. The sequence continues at coordinate 5,901 of CAYWAH010000030.1, forward strand.
TCTTTATAATAGATAATTATCTTCTTCCAAAAATTTCTTAGGTTTTCTTGGTTCGGGCTTTGGCTACTAAAAATTGCTCCGTGGACCCTAGCCCAAGCGGAGCCAATTTTTTAGCGTAGCCATCGGTAATCAAAGAAGATCCGAACAGCCCTCACACTGCGAAAAACACGAAATTTTCTCCAGAAGATAATTATTTATTTATATTGTAAAGTAAAATTAAATGTAGTATAATGTAGAAAAAAGATTGAGAAGGAAGAAAAAATATGGCAGAAAAAGCAATAACAAAAAAAGAAAAAAAAGGAATAAACAAAACTGAAATTACAGAGAAAACAACCAAAATCACATTTAACATACTAGCAATATTTTGTTTAGTTCTTTTTAGTATAGCAATAGTATCAAAAGAATTTCAAAATGATACATTTTACACAATAAAAATAGGACAATTAATCAGAACAAATGGCATTGATTATAAAGATCATTTCTCATGGATTTCTGATTTACCATATACCTATCCTCATTGGTTATATGATGTTATGATATCAATAATCTATGATCATATGGGCGGATTTACTGGGGTTTATATTTCAACAATGGTATTTTCTGCTATTATGGCTATTTGCTTATATTTTACCAATAAAAAAATTTCTAAAAATTCATTAATTTCGTTTTTAATGGCATGGGTTCAAATGTATTTATTAAAGCCATATATTACAGCAAGAGCGCAACTTGTTACTTTTATACTATTTATATTAACAGTATTTTTTATTGAAAAATTTTTGGAAAAACCAAAGCCTATTTACGCTATTATTTTAATAATTATTCCAACATTGATTGCAAATTTACATGCAGCTGTTTTTCCATTTTACTTTATTTTGTATTTACCATATATAGGAGAATACTTAATTAGATTACTAATAGATTTTAATCTATTTCATAAATTAAGAATTACTTTAATTAAAGACAAAATTAATTTTACAAATAAAAAATTAAAAAAAGCGAATGAAAAAGATGCAAAAAAGTATCAAAAACAATTAACAAATTTGAATATTGAATTAGACGAGGCTAATAAGAGTTTAGAAAAATTTGCAAATAAAGAAAAAGAAAAATTAGCTAATCCATATAAACTAGAAATTGAAAGAAATGACAATGTTAAAAAGTTAATACTTATTATGATTTTATGTGCATTTACTGGATTCCTTACACCATTGAAAGGCGCACCTTATACATATACATGGAAGACTGCAAAAGGTTCTAGTCTACAAAACATTAATGAGCATTTGCCTTTAACACTTATTAATAATAAGCCACTTATTGTGTTCTTAACTATTGCATTTATTCTACCAATGTTCACAAAAATAAAAGTTAAATTGAGAGACGTATTTTTCTTTTCTGGACTTTTACTATTGGCATTTATGTCAAGAAGACAAACTTCAATGCTTGTTATTTTTGGTGGATTTGCATTGGGTAGAGTAGTTGCGGAATTAGTTAAAAAATATGATTCGACTGGAACTAAAGAAATGATAAAATATATGACATCTTACTTAGGAGAAACATTATCTATTTTATTATTTATTGTGATTGCATATGCATATTACAAGCCTAATTTTAAAACTGAATATGTTTCAAAAAATTCATATCCAACTGAAGCAGTAAAGTGGATAAAAGAAAATTTAGATTATACATCAGATGACTTTAAAATATTCAATGAATATAATTATGGAAGTTATATGCTAATGAATGATGTTCCTGTATTTATTGATTCTAGATGTGATTTATACATGCCAGAATTTAATGGAGAGTATGATAAAGAAAAGAAAAAATATGAGGGTCAAAATATTTTTCAAGACTTTATGAATATTGTAAGTATTACAACAGATTTTGATAAAAAGTTTGAGGAATATGATATCAAATATGTAATGACAAAACCAAATTCAAAATTAGCTATGTTAATTGAAAAGGAACCAGAAAACTATAAAGAAATATACAAAGATAACTCATTTAAAATATATGAAAGGTTAAAATAGTTTGGCAATTTTACTTAATAAAAAAGTTTTTAAAGTAAATAAAGAAGATAATAATAAAAGGCTTGATACTTATGTTTCAAGCCTTAATCTTGATTTATCTAGGGCAATGTGCCAAAAGATGATAAAGCAAGGAAAAATTAAAGTAAATGAAAAAGTTCAAAAAGAGTCATATAAAATTAAAGAAGATGACAAAGTTGAAGTTGAATTTTTTGAACCAGAGGAAACCAATATTGTTCCTGAAAAAATCCCACTTGATATTGTTTATGAAGATGATGATATTATTGTTATTAATAAACAAAAGGGACTAGTTGTTCATCCTGGAAATGGTAATCCTGATGGTACTCTTGTAAATGCTATTCTTGAACATTGCAAAGGTAACCTTTCTGGAGTTGGTGGAAAGTTAAGACCTGGTATTGTACATAGACTTGACAAAGATACATCAGGGTTAATGATTGTTGCTAAAAACGATAAAGCACATATTAATTTATCTGAGCAATTGAAAGAACATAAAGTTAGAAAAATATACACAACAATTGTTAGAGGAAATATTAGTGAGGATACTGCTACAATTGATATGCCTATTGCTAGAAGTAAAACTGATAGAAAGAAAATGGCTGTAGACAAAGATGGAAAAGAGGCTATCACACATATTAAAGTTATCGAAAGATTTGGAAATTATACGCTTCTTAGAGTTAAAATTGATACAGGCAGAACACATCAAATAAGAGTTCATTTAGCACAAATTGGACATCCTGTATTAGGAGATGAAGTTTATTCAAACGGAAAAAATGAGTTTGGAGTGAAAGGACAACTTTTACATAGTACTGAACTTGATTTTGTTCACCCAATTACAAATAAAAAAATGCATTTTGAAGCAAAATTACCTGATGAATTTCAAAGGGTTATTGTGACTTTGGAAAATAAAAAAGTTTAAAGAGAGGAAAAAATAATGCTATTAAAATTAGAAGGAAGAAAACTAATAAAAACAACTTTACCACAAGAAATTTTAGCAAAAGTGCATATGAAGGATGAAAAAAATCAATCTGTAGAAGAAAAAGCACAAGAATGCAATAAATAAATAGAGAATAATTTGAAATTGTGAAAGGAAAAATATGATAGAACGTTTGCAAAAATATTTGGCTGAGTGTGGCGTTGCTTCTAGAAGAAAAAGTGAAGAGCTAATACAATCAGGCAAAGTAAAAGTAAATGGAAATGTAGTTACAGAATTAGGTACAAAGATAGACACGGAAAAAGATAAAGTAGAATACAATAATATAATTATAGAAAAAGAAGAAGAAAAAGTTTATATTTTACTTAATAAGCCTATTGGTTATGTTACAACAATGCATGATCAATTTGATAGACCTACAATTATGGAGTTGGTAAAAGTAAAGGAAAGGGTAGTTCCTGCTGGAAGACTTGACATGTATACATCTGGAGCAATACTTTTATCAAATGATGGAGATTTTATTAACAAAATAACTCATCCTAAAAATGAAATAACAAAAACATATAATGCTACTATTAAAGGAATAATTACCAAGGAAGAAATTGAAAAATTAGAGAATGGAATTGAAATTGATAATAATGGTGAAAAGTATGTAACTAAAAAAGCAAAAGCAAAGATATTAAAAATAGATGAAGAAAACAAAATATCAAGAGTTCAAATTACAATACATGAGGGAAAAAATAGAGAAGTTAGAAAAATGTTTGAAGCACTTGGTAAAAATGTTATTGCTTTACACAGATCTAAAATTGGAGATTTGGAAGTTAAAAACATCATGCTTGGAAAGTGGAAATATTTAAGAAAGAGTGATTTAGATAAAATTTTTACTAAATAGAATTTTAAAAATTGTCATAACGAGTGAATGAATTATTGGAAAAATTTTATTTAGTATCTTAAAAGTATTTTTTTTAAAATTAAGATTTTAGATAAATTTTTTAAACAAAATTTCAAAATTAAGTTACAAATTATTTTTTATATGATAGAATTTATTTAACAAATGAAATAATGAAAGGCCAAAAATATGAGTAAGAAAAAGAAGATTATAATAATTGTTGTTGCCGTAGTTGTTGCAGTTATCATTTCTGCAATAATTGGTTTCACATCATTTTACATAAAATCAATGGAGGCAACAGGTACTTCAGATGAAACTATCATTGTAAGTATTCCACAAGGATCAACATCAAGTGAAATAGGTACAATACTTAAAGAAAATAATTTAATAAAGAATGAATTTACATTTAAACTATACACAAAATTAAATGATGTATCTGATATGAGAGCAGGACAATATCAATTAAATAGAACAATGAGTGTAAGCGAAATTGTTGAATGTTTGCAACAAGGAAAGAATATCGTAAAAGATACTGTTGATGTTACATTCCTTGAAGGCAAGAATATGAGGTGGATTGCTAAGAAAATTGCAAACAATACAGAAAATTCAGAGGATGATGTCTTTAATTTATTAAAAGATGAAAACTATTTAGATTCATTAATTAATGAGTATTGGTTTATCACAGACGAGATAAAAAATGAGAATATTTATTATTCACTTGAAGGATATTTATTCCCAGATACTTATAACATAAAAATAAAGGCAAGTGTTCAAGATATATTTAAAATAATGCTTGATCAAATGGAACAAAAACTTGAACCTTATAAAGAAGAAATCGAAAGCAAAGGAATATCAGTTCACAAATTATTAACAACTGCTTCGATTGTTGAAATGGAAGCAGCAAATGATGAAGATAGGGGAAGCGTTGCAAGTGTAATATATAATAGACTTTCTAATAATATGGCAATTGGAAGCGATGTTACAACATATTATGCAATTAAGGTTGAACCAAGTGAAAGAGATTTGTATAAATCAGAATTGAATTCTGAAAATGCATATAATACTCGTGGACCAAATATGGAGGGTAAACTTCCTGTAGGACCAATTTGTTCAGTAGGAGAGGCTTCTATAAAGGCTAGTTTGTATCCAGATGAAACAGATTATTTATACTTTGTAGCAGACAAAAATGGCAAATTATATTTTGCAAAAACTAGTCAAGAACACAATAATAACATTGCCAAACTTCAAAGCGAAGGACTATGGTATTCTTATGAAAACTAAAATTGAAAACCATATATTAAGAAATAAAAAATTATTATTTGAATTGTAAATTGGATTGAGTATATTAAATTTTAATGATATTAAGCAGAAACTTTTGATATTTATATTATATAGTATAAAAAAATAATTTTTGGAAATAATCACTTTAATGTAAAGTGATTATTTTTTTGTAAAACTTTGTTGATAAAAAATATTTGATATTTATTTTGCTTTAATAAAATTATAATTGTATAGTGCTTATTTTAAGGAGGAGTTATGTTTGATATAAAGAAGATAATAATAATTTTTATAATTCTTGCATTATTTTCAGCATTATTTGGTGTGTTCCTTAACATATATTTAAATAGAAAAATGGAGACTGCAGATATGGAGCAAATCAATATGATTAATGAAAAAACAGAAACAATGAATAAGGTTGAAAATATTGCAGAAAAAAAGGAGATAACTGTAGATGTTTCTGCAAGCAATCAAAAACCATTAAATGAAACTGAAAAATATATTGTAAAAAGCAAAGATGGCAAAATTGTTGTATATCAAATAAATACTAATGGCGAAGAAAAGTTATATAAAGAAACAGATATAATTACAAAATATTTGACAGATGAAGATTTGAAATTGCTTGAAAATGGAATAGAAGCAGATAGTGAGAATGAACTTAATAAAATATTAAGCGATTTTGAAGAATAAGACATTGATTAAAAATATATGGCAATTTAAATAATGCAAAACAATAATTAAAAAATACATGGCAATTCAAATTACTATAAAACAATAAATATTTGATAACACATATCAAAGCAAATCAATAGAAAGCTTGAAAATACTGACTTTTTCAATGAATAAAAAACATATGTGAAAATTTTGTGAAAATTAGCAATCTCTATTGACAATTGCTAAAAAAGGGTATAAATTATTAGCAGTCGTTAAGAAAGACTGCTAATTTTTTTAGGAGGTATTGATTATGTTAAAACCATTAAGTGACAGAGTTATTGTAAAAATGATTGAAGCAGAAGAAACAACAAAGAGTGGAATTATTCTTTCAAGTGGAAGTAAAGAAAAACCACAAATTGCTGAAGTAATTGCTGTAGGACCAGGAGGGGATGTTGATGGTCATAAAGTCGAAATGACTGTAAAGAAAGGCGAAAAAGTAGTTATTAATAAATATTCTGGAACAGAAATAAAATATGAAGGTGTTGATTACATAATAGTAAGACAAAGTGATATTTTAGCAATTGCAGAATAGTAAAAAATAAAATTTATAATTTTACTACTAATTATAACGTTTTTATGTATTGTTAAATTTATGAAATTATATAGATCAAATGTTGAAAATAAAAATTCACAATACATTTAAACAAATTATTAAAACTTTTTAATATGTTATTTGGAAGGAGAATATATTATGGCAAAACAAATAGAGTATGGCGAGAATGCTAGAAAAAATCTTTTAAATGGTGTTAACAAATTAGCTAACACAGTAAAAGTTACATTAGGACCAAAAGGAAGAAATGTAGTTTTAGATAAAAGTTATGGTTCACCTTTAATTACAAATGATGGTGTAACTATCGCAAAGGAAATCGAGTTACCAGATAGATTTGAGAATATGGGAGCTCAAATTGTAAGAGAAGTTAGTGAAAAAACTAACGATGTAGCAGGTGATGGTACAACTACAGCAACTGTTTTAGCACAAAGTATGATTAAAGAAGGTGTTAAAAACGTTGCAGCAGGATCTGACCCAATGGCTATAAAGAGAGGAATGGATAAAGCTACAGAAAAAGCTGTTGAAATTTTAAAGAAAAATAGTGTTTCAGTAAATGGTAAAGAAGATATTGCAAGAGTAGCAAGTATATCAGCAGACAACGAAGAAGTTGGAAACTTAATTGCTGATGCAATGGAAAAAGTTTCAACAAATGGTGTTATCACAGTTGAAGAATCAAAAACATCTTCAACAGAATTGAATGTTGTAGAAGGAATGCAATTTGATAAAGGTTATGTTTCTCCATACATGGCAACAGACACAGAAAAAATGACAGCAGATATGGATAATCCATACATATTGATTACAGATAAAAAGATTTCAAACATTCAAGAAATCTTACCATTACTTGAAGCATTAATGAAAGAAGCAGGAAAACTTGTAATTGTATGTGATGATATCGAAGGAGAGGCACTATCAACATTGATCTTAAATAAATTAAGAGGTGTATTAAATGTTGTAGCAGTTAAGGCTCCAGGATATGGTGATAAGAGAAAAGAAATGTTACAAGATATGGCTATTCTAACAGGTGGTGAAGTTATTACATCAGATGTTGGATTAGAATTAAAAGACACAACTATTGACCAATTAGGTAGAGCTAAACAAGTTAAGATTAGTAAAGATGAAACAATCATTGTCGGTGGCGAAGGAGACAAACAACAAATTGCTGACAGAGTTGGTCAACTAAGAGCACAAATTGCTGAAGAAAAGAGTGAATATGATAAAGAACAACTTGAAAAGAGACTTGCAAAACTTGCAGGTGGTGTTGCAGTAATTGGTGTTGGTGCAGCTACAGAAGTTGAAATGAAAGACAGAAAATTAAGAATTGAAGATGCTTTATCAGCAACAAGAGCTGCTGTTGAAGAAGGTATTCTTCCTGGTGGTGGTACAGCATATATTAATGTTATACCAGAACTTGAAAAAGAAGTTAACTCATATGAAGGCGATGAAAAAGTTGGTGGTAAAATTATTCTTAAAGCATTGGAAGAACCAGCACGACAAATTGCAATTAATGCAGGATTAGAGCCAGCAGTTATTGTTGAAAAAGTTAAGAACGAAAAATCTGGAGTTGGATTTGATGCAAAAACATTACAATATGTTGATATGAAGAAAGCCGGAATCGTTGATCCAACTAAGGTTTCAAGAAGTGCTCTTCAAAATGCTGAATCAGTTTCATCAATGATTCTTACAACAGAAGCAATTGTTGCAGACATTCCAGAAAAGAAAGAAGAAAACGAAAATCCAGCAGCAGGTCAAATGGGAGGAATGTATTAATAAATAAAATACATTAAAAAAACTAAACAATATTTGACTTGATTATTTATAAAATTCAATTGAAAAAGTAAATTAAATAATTATAAAAAATTGGGGCTATGCTCCAATTTTTTATTGCATTTTAAGTCTCAATTTAGTATAATGTCTTTATAAAATTGGAGGAAGAAAAAATGGCAAAGTTGATTGTTTTTGAAGAAGAATATAAATATGAATTTAATAGCATTGAAGAACTTGTAAAAAAGATAATGGGAGAAGATTATTATAATTTGAATAATACTCAAAAGCAAAATAAAGTAAAGTTTCTTACTAGATTAAATATGATTAATAATAAACTTCCTACAATAGTATATAATGAATACAAAAACAATTTTGAAGAAAATGCATACATTATAAATGATGAAATAACATACATTCTATCATTATTAAGATTAAATAAGTTTTCTCTTTTTGAAGAAAAAGATGCAAATATTTTTGCAAAATATATAGAAAATGCAACATATGAAAATAACTATGTATTAATAAATAATTACGCAAATGAAATTATGAAAAAGTATTTAAAAATTTTATAGGAGATTATTGATTCTATTAAAAATGATGAAGATAAAATAAAAAATTTGGATTTAA
>CAYWAH010000031.1:0-13577 GCA_964456505.1 uncultured Clostridium sp.
GAGCAGAAGAATGGAAGAAGATGAAAAAATATACATAGAAAATGTTCAGGGAGATATGAGTAAGAGAATACTTACTGGCATAAGACCAACAGGGCACTTGCACATTGGCCATTATTTTGGTGCAGTAAATTCTTGGAAAAAACTTCAAGACAAATTCGATACATTTGTTGAAGTAGCAGATGTTCAAGCGTTAACAGATAATTTCAATAATCCGGAAAAAGTAAGAGAAAACACTTTACAAATTGTTATGGATATGCTTGCAATGGGACTTAATCCAAACAAAATGACATTTTTCTTACAATCAATGATTCCTGAAATTGCAGAGTTAACAGTATATTATTCAAACCTAGTTACTATTTCAAGACTTCAAAGAAATCCAACTGTAAAAACAGAAATTGCTCAAAAGAAAGATTTATTTGGAGAGTCAGTTACATATGGTTTTTTAGGTTATCCAGTAAGCCAAGCCGCTGATATTACAGCGTTTGATGCTACTTATGTTCCAGTAGGTGAAGACCAATTACCACTAATCGAACAATGTAGAGAAATAGTAAGAAAATTCAATTCAATTTATGGCGATACTTTAAGAGAACCAATGGCAGTACTAAGCCACGAATCTAGAATAAAAGGATTAGATGGAAACGCCAAAATGGGTAAATCATTAGGCAATGCAATTTATTTATCAGACAGCAAAGATGAAATTTCTAAAAAAGTCATGGGAGCATTAACTGACCCAGCAAGAATAAAGAAAGATGATCCAGGTCATCCTGATATTTGTATGGTTTACTATTATCATAAATTATTTACAAATGATGAAGACACAAAAATAGTTAAATCAGAATGTGAGCAAGGATTAAGAGGCTGTGTTCCTTGCAAAAAACAATTGATAGAAAATATTGATAGTGTAATAGGACCTATAAGAGATAAAAGACATTACTATGAAGAACACGAAAGCGAAGTACTAGATATTTTAATGGCTGGAACAAAGAAAGCACAAAAAATTGCTTCAGAAACATTAGAAAAAGTTAAAGACTCAATGAAACTAATATATTAAGTGAATTTTTTTATTTAATATGTATATTAAAATATACTTTAAGAAAAAATCAAACTCAACTTAATAAAGAAAATTAAAGTCTATATTATTTTAATATACATAAATAAAAAATAATAAAACTTTTGAAAGGAAAGAAATGTTTACTGATTACGTAAAAATATTTGCTTCTGCTGGAAAAGGTGGAAATGGTGCAATTTCATTTAGACGTGAAAAATACATTGCTGCTGGTGGTCCAGATGGTGGAGATGGAGGAAAAGGTGGAGACGTCTATTTCAAAGTCGATAAAGATGCAAATACTTTAATTGAATTTAGATATAAGAAAAAGTTTAGTGCAGAAAATGGTAACAATGGAGAGGGTGCAAGAAAATATGGCAAAAGTGGAAAAGACCTGTACATACCTGTTCCAATTGGTACTGTTATTAAAGATGCAAAAACGGAAGAGGTATTAGCAGATTTGTCTGAACCAAATCAAGAGGTTTTACTTCTTAAAGGTGGCAGAGGAGGTCTTGGAAATTCTCACTTTGCAACACCTACAAGACAGGCACCTCGTTTTGCTCAAGATGGAGAACCAGGAGAAGAAAAAGAATTAATACTTGAGCTTAAGCTTTTAGCTGATGTTGGTTTGGTAGGATTTCCAAATGTTGGCAAATCCACGTTCCTTTCTGTTGTAACATCAGCCACACCTAAAATTGCAAATTATCATTTTACAACACTTGATCCTAATTTAGGTGTTGTGAAAAAAGAATATGGAAAAAGTTTCGTAATTGCTGATATACCAGGAATAATTGAAGGAGCAAGTGAGGGTCTAGGCTTAGGAATTCATTTCTTAAGACATATTGAAAGAACAAGATTATTACTTCATTTTGTAGATGTATCAGGCTCTGAAGGAAGAAATCCTATTGATGACTACAATACAATCAATAATGAATTAAAGAAATATAGTGAAAAAATGGCATCAAGAGAGCAAATAGTTGTTGCAACAAAGGCGGATTTAATTCAAGATGATGATAAGAATTTAAAAGCACTTGAAGAAGTTGCAAAAAATAATAACCAAAAGTTTTTCATAATATCTTCAGCAACAGGAAAAGGCATAAAAGAACTTATGAATTATGTTTCGGAAGAAATAGACAGAATTCCAAAAACAGATTTAATTGAAATAGAAAGCAACAAAGAAAAAGTGTATACACTAGATGATGACAAAGATAATTTTGAAATCAGCAAAGATGGAAAAATATTTGTTGTTACAGGAGAATCTGTTGAAAGAATTATGAGAAGAGTTAACATAACTGATTATGAATCTCTATTCTATTTACATAGAAAACTTAATGAATTAGGAATTGATACAGCATTGAAAAAAGCAGGAGTAAAAGATGGAGATACAATTAGAATAGGAAGTTATGAAATGACTTGGGAGGATTAATTATTCAATGAATCAAACTGAAACCAAGAACAAACAAAATAATTCAAATAAGAATAGTAAATTAAAAAAAGAAAAAAATAATTCAAGCAATCTGCTTAAAGAAAATGATTCTTTAAATAATAAGGAAGAAAATGTTTTCTATTATTCAGATGAACTAAATGATGAAGTTCTTAAAGATGACATAATACCAGATAAGATTGATGAAAATTACAAATATACTCATAAAAATCCTTTTTGGAACATTACGGCAGATTTAGTTTACAGAATAGCGGTTATTTTAACATACATATATTTTAAAATAAAGTATAAATTTAAATATGAAAATAAAAAAGTTTTACGAGGTTACAAAAATAAAGGATATTTTGTATATGCCAATCATACTCAAGAATTTCTTGATGTATTTGGACCAACATATTATAACTTTCCAAAAAGAATATATGTAATTGCAAATCCAAAAAACGTGTCAATGAAAGGGCTTAAGACATTTGTAAGAATGATGGGAGGTCTTCCTACACCTGATACTCTTGGGGCTTGCAAAAATTTCTTTAATGAGATACAATATAGCATGAAAAAAAAGTTTGCAATTATAGTTTATCCTGAAGCACACGTTTGGCCATATTATACAAAGATAAGAAATTTTAAATCGGTTTCTTTTAAATATCCAGTTGACTTAAACGTACCATCATTTTGTGCAACTACTACATATCAAAGAGGTAAAAATGGAAAATGCAAAATTATCACATATTTAGATGGACCATTTTTCCCAGACAATACACTAAATAAAAAGCAAGCGCAAGAAAAATTACGTAATGAAATATATGAAAAAATGTGTGAAAGAAGTAAATTAAGTAATTTTGAAAAATTTCAATATAGAAAAATAAAAGGTAACGAAAATGATTAATTTAATGTTCTGCGGGAATAAGAAAGTTTTTGATGGAATGCTAATTGCATTACTTTCAATTACAAAACACACAGATGAAGCATTGAATGTATACGTACTCACAATGAATTTATCTGATGAAAACAAGCAGTATATTCCAATTGATGAAAAACATAGAAACATACTAGAAGAAAAAATACAAGAAAAAAACAAAGATAGCAAAGTTATTTTAATAGATGCTACTCAATATTATAAAGATGATTTCAAACATAGTTTAAATAAAAAAACACATTACACACCATACATTTTTTTAAGACTTTTGAGTGATGTGATTGATGGCTTACCTGATAAAATTTTATATCTTGATTGCGACATTGTTTGCTATAAAGATATAAAAGAACTTTATGATATTGACATTTCAGATTTTGAAATTGCATGGTGCATTGATTATTTGGGAAGAACATGGATTTCGTATGACTATTGCAATTCTGGTGTACTTTTGATAAACTTAAAAAAAGTAAAAGAATCAGGATGTTTCACAGATGCAAGAAAAATGGTCAGAAAAAGAGAAATGATGTTGCCAGATCAAACAGCATTAAACAAATGCTGTACAAAGCAACTTATTCTTCCAGATAAATTCAATGAGCAAAATAAAAGAACAGATGAAACTGTTATAAGACATTTTTCAATGACATTAAAAAAGTTTCCGTATCCAAAAGTTCAAAATGTAAAGCCATGGCAAATTGATGATATGCATAAAAAATATAAAATCCATGATTATGATGACATAATAAATGAATATGAAGAAACTAAAAAAATAATGAACAAAGAGGAATAAAGCATATAACCAATATGAAGAATTCATATTGAATTTATAGATTTTTATACACTAAAAAGTGTGAAAGGGGAAAATATGAAAATAAAACAAGAGATACCTATTTTCTTTTCTACGGACGATAATTACATTCCATGTTTAGCAGTTGCAATATATTCTTTAATAAAGAATACAAGCAAAGAAAACAATTATAGAATTATCGTTTTACAAACAGGAATAAGTAAAGAAAACGAAAGAAAAATAAAAGAATTCGAAACAGATAATGTAAAAATAAACTTTGAAGATGTTTCTTCAAGAATAACAAAAATAAAGAAAGATTTAGCTTTAAGATTAAGAGATTATTATTCTTCAACAATCTATTATAGATTGTTTATCCCAAGTCTATTTCCTGAATATGAAAAGGCTATTTACTTGGATTCAGATATAATCGTTCTTGATGATATAGCCAATATGTTCAACATTGATTTGAAAGACAATTATGTTGCTGCAATTCCTGATGGAGCAGTAAGTGTTAATCCAGATTTTCAAAAATATGTAAAACAAGCCGTTGGAGTAGAATATAAAAAATATTTTAATTCAGGTGTGTTACTAATGAATTTAAGAGAATTTAGAAAATCAAGATTTGAAGAAAAATTCTTATATATGTTAACAAGATACAATCTTGATACAGTTGCTCCTGACCAAGATTATTTAAATATGTTGTGCAATGGAAAAGTACACTATCTTGATGAAACATGGGATAAAATGCCAGACTTTGGAAAGAGATATGATGAAAAGGATTTACATATAATTCATTATAATTTCTTTAGGAAACCTTGGCATTATGCTGATGTACCTTATAGTGATGCTTTTTGGAGATATGCAAAAAATACAAAATATTATTCTGTATTGCAAGAAGAATTGGCTAATTATACTGATGAGCAAAGAAAAACAGATACAGAAAAAGCTAGTTCATTAAATGGCAGAACAGGCGAAATTTGCAAGCAAGAATTAAAGTTGATAGATATTCTTGATGAAGCAAATGAAGTTGTTGAAAATAAAGATAATGATTCTGGATTGTGCGAATTATACAATCAATTTATATAAAGGTAAATTATATGGAAAAAGATGCTAACAGACTAAAAGTAATAGATAACATTAAAGAATCTGTTAAGAAAAATGAAATGAATAACAAAGTAGAATTAGGGGATCCTGTAATTACTGATGAACAAAGAGAAAAAATAATTGTTCCATTTGATATTCTTAGAAAAAAGAAAAAGAATAAAATTAAGCAAACATTAGCAAGAAGATTTACTAATGTTGCCACAGGAATATTAAATAAAGATACAGAAATAGTTGGACTAGAAAACCTTGAAGAATTGAAAAACCAAGGCTTTATAGTTACTTGCAATCATTTTCATTTTTTTGATTCAACACCTATTAGAAAGTTTATTTTAAAAATAAAAAGAGAAAAGAATTTTTATATTTTAATCGAGGAAACCAATGTTTTGATGAATGGTTTATTTGGTTTCCTTTTAAACAATTGCTCAACAATACCATATAGCAATAATATGGAATATTTGCTTAATAATTTTTATCCATCATTAAAAAAATTGTTTGATAATAAAGGCATTATTCTAGTATACCCAGAGCAAGAATTATGGTATAACTACAAAAAGCCGAGACCAGAAAAAATAGGTGCTTTTCATTTTGCAACAAAATACAATGTACCAATATTGCCTTGCTTTATTGAACTTAAAGAGTTAGACGAATATGGAAAAGATGGATTCAAAAAAGTAAAATACATAGTACATATTTTAAAACCAATTTATCCTAATAATGATTTGAGTTCAAAAGAACGCAAGAATGAAATGATGAAAGAGGATTACAAAGCCAAAGTAGAAATATATGAAAAGGCATATAATAAAAAATTAGATTATACTTTTTCAGATTGGGATATTGCAGGGCTAGAATAAAAATACGAAAGGTAACAATATGAATTTAAAACCAAAAGCACATTTTAATAAAATAACAGACATTCCAATTGATTTTTTCAAAAGTCATAAAATAAAAGGTGTTATCATTGATGTTGATAATACGATTATGGATTTGGATTTGAATGTGCTTGATGGCATATATGATTGGATTGAAAACCTTAAAAAGAATGATATTAAAATTTGTATTGCATCAAATAGTATTAAGCCAAGTAAAATAAAAAACAATAAAAATTTTGATGGAATTCCATATGTTTTTCTATCGTTAAAACCTTTACGAAGAGGACTAGCTAAATCAAGAAAAATATTAAACTTGAAATCAAATGAAATTGCAGAAGTTGGAGACCAAATACTTACAGATGTATTAGGCGCAAATAGATTAGGAATGTATTCAATACTTACGAATCCATTGTCTCCTGAAAAGACAACTTATGGAAGACTAAAAAGAAAAATTGAAAATCATTACAAATTGAAGTTGAAAATAAAATGATAGATAAAATAAGATAATAACTGAATTTAGTTTAGTAATTTGAAATTTAATTTTTTGATCATATATAATCTTAATTTTATTATCAATTTATAATTGGAGGAACATATGTATATAAATAATATACATGTTCTATACTATTTCTTCATAGGATTATTAGGAATAGCAGTAGGACAATTTTTAGACTTTGCAAATGTAAGACTCGAAGAACACAAAAAAGTAATTTGCAAAGAATTTTTTACAGGTTATTTAAAGAACATGGAAATAAATTGGAAAACAATTTACATTATTCCATTAATTTATGTAGCACTTTTATATTTCAATGGATTTACACTTAAATTTTTAGAATACATTATTTTAACGCCAATGCTAATATCTGCGTTTATCATAGATTATAGAAAACAAATAATCCCTAACAGATTAGTATTAACAATTTTTGAAGTTGCTATTTTGTTTGCAGTAATATTTGGCCTAACTAGTCTAAATCTATTGATAGATAAAATATTTGGTATGCTTGCTGGAGCAGGTATATTCTTGGTAATTACATTAATTGGTGGACTAATTGCAGGAAAAGAAGCAATGGGTTTTGGCGATGTAAAATTAATGGGTGCATTGGGCTTAATATTTGGATTAATACCGATAGTTGAAATTTCAATAATTGCGTTTTTACTTGCAGCAATAATTAGTTTAACATTACTAGCAACTAAAAAGAAAAAGAGTGATGAATACATACCATTTGGACCTTTTATTGTAATGGCAACATTTATCGTAATGTTTGTACCAAGTAATTTATTAATATATATTTTATTAAAAATTTTTTCATTAGGAACATTTAAAGAATAATAAAGTATTGAAAAGTCAGATTAAAATAAATTATTAAATATGTTGAATAACATGAAGCATTGAAAATAAATAAGTAAAAAAATTAAAGTAAAATTCAAAACTAAAATAACTAATAAATTTAAAAATCACAGAAAAACATTGTAGCGAAATGTTAGAAAGGTGATAAAAATGAATCAAAGAATTTCTTTATTAAAAGATAAAATGTCTACAAATAATATAGATGGAATGATAGTTGAAAACCCTTTGAATATCAAATATTTAACAGGGCTTGATGCAGAAGGCATTCTTCTAATTTCCAAAAAGGAAGATGTGTTTATCACAGATGCAAGATATATTGAAAGTGTAAACAATACAATTACCATAGGAGACAATCTCACAATATGTGACTTGGCAGATTTGACAGAGGATGACTACTTAAACTTTTTCAAAGAATGCAACAGAGTTTATTTTGAAGAGGACTATGTTACATATAAGGAATACCATAATATTATTAGAAAATATAACATTCAGGAAACAGTTGAAGCAAATCATATAATTGAAAAAATGAGAGAGCAAAAAGACAGCGAGGAGTTAGCAAACATTGAAAAGGCATGCAATATTACAGACAGCTGTTTCTTGCATTTGCAAGATTTCATAAAAGTAGGAATGACTGAAAAGCAAATTGTATTTGAAATAAAGAAATTTTTTATAGAAAATGGAGCAGACGGGGAAGCGTTCGATACAATAGTAGCAAGTGGAAGCAATTCATCAATGCCACATGCAATACCAACAGATAAAAAAATAGAAAATGGAGATCCTGTACTAATAGATTTTGGTGCAAAATACAAAGGCTATTGCGCAGATATGACAAGAACAATATTTGTTGGTTCATGTTCTAGAGAGGCAGAAAACTTATACAACTTTGTATTGCAAACACAAGAAAATGCTTTTACAAGATATAGAGATGGTGCAAATGCAAAAGATATAGCAGGATTTGTACAACATGAATTTTATAATCACAAATTTAATTTAGTACATGCGTTAGGTCATGGAGTAGGCTTATATATTCATGAAAGACCTGTTATAAGTGAAAAATCAAATGACATACTAAAAGAAAAAATGGTAGTTACAAATGAGCCAGGAATTTATATAAATGGTTTGTTTGGAATTAGAATTGAAGATACTTTATTGATAAACAAGTTAAATGCAACTAATTTAACAAAATCAAATAAGAACTTATTGATTTTGAACAACTAAGAATAAATGAAATTGACTTGGCAATAATTATTATAGGCTAGAGTGAAAGGAAAAGAATCGTTTTGAGCACAGATATTGGTATAGATTTAGGTACATCATCAGTAATAATTTTTGTTAAAAATAAAGGTATAGTTTTAAGGGAACCTTCAGTTGTTGCTAAAAGCAATATAACTAACGAAATATTTGCTTATGGAAAAGAAGCGTATGATATGATAGGAAAAACGCCTGATGATATTTCAATTATCAGACCTTTAAAAGATGGCGTTATATCTGATTTTCATGCAACAACAAGTATGCTTAAACATTACATAAAAGAGGTAGACACAAATAGATTTTTGTCAACAAGAATAATGATTTGCGTACCATCACAAATAAGTGAAGTTGAAAGAAGAGCAGTAATTGATACTGCAATGCAAGCAGGTAATTGTAAAAGAGTTTATTTAATTGAAGAACCAGTTGCATCTGCTATAGGTGCAGGTATTGAAATACAAAAACCAAATGGAAACCTTGTAATCGATATAGGAGGAGGCACTACAGACATTGCAGTAATTGCAGTAGGAGATTCTGTAGTAAACTCTTCAATACAAGTTGCAGGAAATACATTTGATGAAGAAATAAAAAAATATTTAAAGAAAAAATATGGCTTGTTAATTGGAGATAAAACTGCCGAAAGAAT
This sequence comes from uncultured Clostridium sp., assembly GCA_964456505.1. Taxonomy (GTDB): domain Bacteria; phylum Bacillota; class Clostridia; order TANB77; family CAG-508; genus CAG-793. Next base: position 9,402 of record CAYWAH010000031.1, read on the forward strand.
TAAACAAGATATTGGGTGTGTGTTTACTGATGAAAAGGAAATATTTACATTTGCTAGAGGCAGAAATTTAGTAAACTCTCTACCAATGGAAATACAAGTTTCGTCAAATGAAATGCCAAAGGTATTTTGCTCACTAGTTGATAAGATAGTAGATGAAATAAAGGTCGTTCTAGAAAAAACTCCACCTGAATTAGTTGAAGATATTACTGAAAAGGGTATTTATATGACTGGAGGCGGAAGCCTAATTAGTGGAATTGATCTTTACATTGAAAGATCTCTTGGAATAAAAGTTATGCGTGCACACGATGCAATTTCTTGTGTCGCTCTTGGCACAGGCAAGGCACTAAATAATTTAAACATGTTAGAAAAGAAAGCAAATAGATAAAAAATATTAAAAAAATTCTTGACTTTTATAATAGCGTTGTATTAAAATTATGCTATGGATATGTAAAAGTATTTTAAATGCACTTAACATAACACAACAAAGGAGGTAATATTTATGTTTACAATGCCTAGACGTGGGATAGTAAATGTGAAAATGGTAATCACAGAAGAGAAAATTTTATCAAACATTGAGAAGGTTGAAAGACTTATAAATCCAAATAGCAAAAAGCAAATCATCGAATTAGATGAAAACTCATACTTTAAGGATTTAGTTGAGTCAATTAAGACCTATTTAATAGAGTACCCTAAAAAGAAGAACTTCCCTAAAAGTGTTTATGATGCAGCATATCAATTAGTAGAATATGCTACAGAACAATTTGAAGAAAATACAAAACAAATAGAAACTTTAATCAAACAAAGAGAGTATAATATAAAATCTGCTGCTATTTTAAAGCAAACTTTATCAATAGTTGAAAGCCATGATCAAGAATGGGGAAAAGCTGTTGCTGATGTTCAAGATAGATTTTCAGAAGACACTATTGAAGCATTAGGAATTATAGGCAAAGCTGAAGATGTTAATTCACAAGAATATAAAGCAGCATTAAAATTATTAAATGCTAAAGTTGTTAACTTAGAATCAAACCTTCATATCGAAATTGATATGGAAAGAGTAGAAGATAGATCAAAAGCATTAAGTTATATTGGAATTGAAATTGCTGATGCATTGAAATTGATACCTACACCTGCACAAGATACTGCAAAAGCTCAAGAAAAACAAACTGTTAATAATGTAGCTAAAGTACAAGTTCAACAACCAGTTAACCAAGTACAAAGTCAACCAGTTACAAATGCTATGCCACAACAACAAGTAAATGTTTATAATCAGGTTCAACCTAATGCTAATTTTGTTCAACCACAAAGTCAAATGCAACAAAATCAAGTTCAACAAAATAACAATGCTTATGCTAATTATTATGAAAATACACATAAAGAAGTTAAGCAATCTTTGTGGTCAAAATTTGTAAATAGTAAATTTATGCAAGCTATTAAATATGCATTTAGAATCAAGATTACTTTGCAATTACCTGAGGGTACTCAAAGTAATAATGACAAATAGTGATTATTTATATTTATATTTTATATAAGATGACTCCAATTTACTAAAATTGGAGTCTTGTTATTTTATAAATATTTTATTTTTAAATTTTAGATTTACATTAATATCAAATTTATATCTCTGCTATAATTAGTTTTATAAAATTTAGTTATAATCATTTCATTTTTAGCATTTCATCTATTATAAATTTTGTATTTTATTGGTTTGCTAATTTTTATATATTTTAATAAAAATTCTATTGACAGATAAAAAAAAATATTATAAAATATATATCGTTCTAGACAAATGCGCCTTTAGCTCAGCTGGTCAGAGCAACCGGCTCATAACCGGTCGGTCCAAGGTTCGAATCCTTGAAGGCGCACCATTATGGATTTAAGTAAATTATTAAACCTAAAGCAAAAATTAATGCTTAATTCCAAGGTTTAATTTCAAGTTTTAAATTCATATAAATTTATTACATTATTTGTAATATTCATTTTAATTTTATATGTGGGCAGTTGGGCGAGTGGTTAAAACCACCAGACTGTAAATCTGGCCTCTTTTGAGTTCCATGGTTCGAATCCATGACTGCCCACCACTCTTTTATATCTTTTATACAATTCTTTATTCAATAATATTTTTTATCATATATATTCACTCAGATTTTTAATCTTAAATTATACTAGCCAAATTTTAATATTTGATTTTATAATCTATATATTAACCAAATTTTAATGTTAAATTTTTATTCTATATATTCAATCAAAGTTAATTAGGAATAATAAACTATTTTAATATAAATTATTTTGTGGTATACTATTAATAAAAATGGTTGTATGCAATATGAAGAACGTAAATGTAAATGAAATTGATAATTGCGTTAGGATAGAGTTAAACAAATATGACATGAAAATATTAAAAGAATCAGAAAAAGAGATAAAAAATGGAGAGTATATGAAGTTTGAAGATGCTATTAAAATGATTAAAGGAGAATAATGAATTCTAATTATGAAGTTCATATTACTTCAGTTGCTAAAACGGAACTTTTAAAAATATACAATTATATTGCGTATAATTTATATGCCAAAGATGCTGCTGAAAATTTAATAAATAAAATTTCTGAAAAAGTTGAATTATTAAGAAATTTTCCATATATTTTTGCTGAGGTTTATGATGTTTATAAAAGGAAAACTCATTATAGAAGGATTGTTGTAAAAAAATATGTTATTCTATATTCTATAGATGAAGATAAAAAATCAGTTTTTATAGTTCATATATATTATGGTGGTAGCAACTATTTGTAAAATCAAAAATAAAAAGACCGACGAAAATATTCGTCGGCCTTTATGAAAGGGATGGTTATATAAACAATGTCACTCTAACTTGTTAATACAAATCATAGTAACACGTTTATACGGAGAAAAGAGGTTCCCTTTGAAGGTTGATTTATGCAATTACTTGCTTTTTCGCCTTCTTTTTTGCTTTAGCTTGTCGCTCCATGAGTATTTTGCTCACGGCCATACTTAAACCAAGTGGCTGTTCAAATCCTGTGGGGCGATAATGATCATTATCGGAATAAAAAATAAGATTCCCGGCCTTTAATATTACTTCATTTTTTTCATAATTTAAATGATTTTTATTGCAAAAATCATCAAAGTCTTTATTAATTTTGCATAATGCTACTTGCCCTGTCTTATGAAACTTTTTATTAATTAGTTTCATAAGTTCTTTATGCTTGTCTTCATCAAGTGGGTTATCAAATAGCAACCTTTCTGCCTGAACCAAAATTCCTTCATTTACCTCTCCATAATCTTTTGCTTTAGATTTTTCTTTTTTCTTTTTCCTCCGTTCCTGTAACGCTTGATCGAATGCATCATCATCAAAGTTAAATTCTTCTGCCATAATTTTTTCCCTTTCTATAATAGCAAAGAAACTTTAGGTTACATAATTATTATACCATGTTTTACCAGCAAAAAGCAACCTTTTTTGAAAAATTTTTAAAATAACTTTATAATTCTAATAATATGTGATAAACTCTAAATATAAATTTGATTCTATTTTAGAGTTAATTTAGATTTATTTTTTGTATATTTTCATCATCTAATTAAATCTAAATATAAATCTAAAACTAAAAATCAAATTAAAATTTGAAAGGAATTTTTTACAATGGCTGATTTGAATGATAAAGTTCAATATGTAAAAGGCGTTGGGGAAGCAAGTGCAAAAGCCTTGAATAGGCTTGGAATTTATACTGTTGAAGATTTGATTACATATTTCCCACGTGATTATGAAGACAGAAGCATAGTGAAACAAATTGCCGATATTCAGGATGGCGAAAAATGCTCAATTGAAGTCTATGCCGTTACATCAGTAAATGTTCGTATGCTTGGAAGAAATAGAAGTATTGAAAAAGCTATTTTTAAAGATGATTCTGACAACATTACTGTTACATGGTTTAATCAGCCATATATTTCAAAGCAAATTAAACGAGGCGAAAAGTATAGATTATTTGGAAAGATGTCTATTAAAGGCGCTACAAAAGAATTAGTTTCTCCAATATTTGATACGATTGAGAACAAAAATAAAACAGGATACATCGTGCCAATTTACCCAGCCTCGTACGAAATAAATGCAAATGCAATTCGTAAAATAATAAAAAATGGACTTTCTGAATTCAAGCATTTTGATGAAGAAGT
>CAYWAH010000032.1:0-13240 GCA_964456505.1 uncultured Clostridium sp.
AAAAATCTCTTGACAAGGCGAACAATTATTTGTATAATAATCGCAAATAATTGTTCGCTAATATTTTGGCTTAATATAATACTTAATTATTTCATATAAGTTAGCAATTGCGAATATTTTTATTTGATTAGTAATTTCTGTTTTTTGGAGGCTGATATGATTAGTTTATTACATATTAAAAACATTGGTATTATTGATGATCTTACTATTGATCTAGAAAATGGTTTTAACGTTTTTACAGGAGAAACAGGTGCTGGAAAAACTTTGATAATTGATGCAATCAACATAATTTCTGGTGGAAGATTTTCAAAAGAAATGATTAGAAAAGGAGAGAACCATTCCTTTGTTGAACTTAATTTATATTTGCCTGAAAATGAAAATGCAATCGAGAATAATATTATAGTTTCAAGAGAGATTTTTTCTAGTGGAAAAAACACGTGCAAAATAAATGGCAGATTAGTTACTGTTACAGAACTAAAAAATTTTATGAATGATATAATAGATATTCATGGTCAAAATGACAACCAAAAAATTTTGAATTACAAAAATCATATAAAATATTTAGATAATTTTTGTGGTGAAAATTTAAAGCCTTTATTAAGCGAGTACAAAACACTATACGAAAAATATTGTGATTTAAAAAGAACTTTGCAAGAGAACTTTGGAGATAACAAAGAAAGACAAAGACAACTTGATTTATTGCAATATGAGTTTGATGAGATTGATAGTGCAAATTTAAAGGAAAACGAAGAAGATGAACTTTTGAAAAAGCATAATTATTTTGAGAACTCTGAAAAAATTTGCACAAATCTAGATTCTGCAAATAGTGCTTGCGAAAATGCTGTTGATGAAATAAATAATTCAATTAAGGCGATAGATAAAATAAGTAATTTAGATGAAAAATATCAAGAAAAACTAAATGAATTGAAAAATATTTATTATGAAATAGATGAATTTTCGAGAGATCTTTCTGATATGAATGAAGATATGTACTTTGATGAAAACGAAAGAAATGAAGTCGAAGAAAGGCTTGATTTGATTTCTTCATTAAAAAGAAAGTATGGAAATAGTATTAAAGAAATACTTGAATACAAAGATAAAATTCAAGCAGAGATTGATAGGATAACAAACCTAGATGAAACGAACAAAAAAATAAAACAAGAAATAAATGTGCTTGAAGAAAAGATGAATTCTGTTTCTAATGATATACATAAAATTAGAATTGATGTTGCAAAAGATATGAGCAATAAAATTAACAATGAACTTACTGAATTAGAAATGCCAAATTCTAAATTTTCCGTTGAAATTACTACTGATGAGAAATTCAATAGTAGAGGAAAAGATAAAGTACATTTTTACATTTCTACAAACCTAGGAGAGAACAAAGGAGAACTTGATAAAATTGCCTCTGGTGGAGAAATGTCTAGAATAATGCTTGCTATAAAAACTATTTTAGCCAATAGTGATAAAACACCTGTAATGATTTTTGATGAAATTGATACAGGTATTAGCGGTAAAGCTGCTAAAGTTGTAGGAAAGAAATTGAAACTAATCGGAAAAAATCATCAAGTAATTTGCATTACACATCAACCAAGCATTGCAGCAAAAGGAGATACTAATTACTATATTTCAAAGGTTATAGAAGAAAATAGAACACATACAATTGTAAAGAAATTAAATGAAATCGAAGTAATAAATGAGATTGCAAGAATTGCAAATGGAGATGTTACAAGCATTGCTTTACAACACGCAGAAGAATTAAGAAAATCTGCATAATATGTAATTAAAACACATATTAATTTATGTGTTTTAATTTTTAATATATATAGAATAATTGATACTATTACATTTAAAATTTATAAATAGTAATTAAGGAGATAATTTTTAAATATGAAATTTTTTTATAAATTAGATGATTTTAAAACTAATAATTTTTAAAGCAATAAGGGTATTGCAATATTAGTAAAAATGTAATAAAATAGGCTCGTAAAATAAAAGTGTTTTGGAAGTTTAAAATGATTTACTATGGCGAAAGGAAATTAAACATAAAAAGAGTAATTCTTATAGTATGTGCAGTGGCTACATCTATATGCTTATCTTTTTCAATTTTTCATATAACAAGAGATTATAAAATATTTTCTTTAGAAAGCAAGGAAACAAAAACTTTTGAATCAATGAGAGAAGAAAAGAAACTAGAAGATGAAAAAGCAAAGCAAGAAGAAGAAAAAAAGAGAGCAAAATATTTACCATTATCTGCTGATGATATCGAAAAGGTTTATAGCGCATATAAATCACCTGAAGATGGAAGCAAAAGAGTATTCTTAACTTTTGATGATGGCCCCACAAAATCCGTTACACCATATATCTTAGACTTATTAAAACAAGAAAACATTAAAGCAAATTTCTTTGTGCTTGGCTCAAGAGTTTACTATAATAAAGATATTGCTAAAAGGGAGTTTGACGAAGGTCATTTTATTGGAAATCATAGTTATTCACACAATTATGATTCAATCTATGCTTCTGAAGAATCAATACTAGATGAATACAATAGAACAAATGATATTCTAAAAGAAGCAACCGGATGTGATTATTTTAACACTCTAATTTTTAGATTTCCTGGGGGAACAAGAGGCGGAAAACATAATGATTTGAAAGTTGCAACTGCTGAAAAATTACACCAAATTGGGGTAGGCACAATCGATTGGAATGTTCTTACAGGAGATGCTGAAGGCTCAAGAACAAAAGAAGCAATATTAGAAGATTTCAACAAAGGCGTTCAAGGTAAAAATAGTGTGGTACTTTTAATGCATGATGCATCAGACAAAATATTAACTTATGAAACTCTACCAGATATTATTTCATACTTTAGAAATAATGGCTATCAATTTATGACCTTTTATGATTTACTGAATAGGTAAATAATGGAAATAAAAAATACGCAAAGAAATATAAACAAATAGAATTTAGTGTATATATAAAAATAAAATAATGAAATGAATTTAAGTAGAAAACAAAAATTAAAAGTATAAAAAAGTAAAAAGAAAAAAATAAAAAATCATAAATTATAAATCATAAATTTTATATAAAAAATAAAAGTCAATATAAAATAAAATTTAAAATAAAAACTAAAATGTATTAGAAAGGAAAATAAAATGTACGATTTTAAAGATATAGAAAGTAAATGGCAAAAACATTGGGAGGATAATGAAACATTTAAAACAGAGAACGATACTTCAAAGAAAAAATTCTATGGACTAATAGAATTCCCTTATCCATCAGGACAAGGTTTACACGTAGGACATCCACGTAGTTATACAGCAATGGATGTAATTTCAAGGAAGAGAAGAATGCAAGGATACAATGTATTGTTTCCTATTGGTTATGATGCGTTCGGCTTACCAGCAGAAAACTATGCAATCAAAAATCACATTCATCCTGAAATAATTACAAAGCAAAATATTGCAAACTTTACAAGACAATTGAAATCAATTGGTTTTTCATTTGATTGGTCAAGAGTAGTAAATACAACAGATCCAGATTATTATAAATGGACACAATGGATATTTATTCAAATGTATAAACATGGTTTAGCATACAAAACAACTATGCCTATCAATTTTTGCACAGGCTGTAAAGTAGGCCTTGCAAATGAGGAAGTTGTAAATGGCGTATGTGAAAGATGTGGTAGTCCGGTTGTTCAAAAAGAAAAGAGCCAATGGATGCTAAAAATTACTGCTTATGCTCAAAGATTAATTGATGATCTTGATGATGTAGATTATCTTGATAGAATAAAAACACAACAAAAAAATTGGATTGGCAGAAGTGAAGGAGCAGAGGTAAAATTCAAATTAACAAACTCTGATGAAATAATTACTGTATATACTACAAGACCTGATACATTATTTGGAGCAACATATATGGTAGTTTCTCCAGAGCACCCAATAATTGAAAAATTAAAAGACAAAATCACAAATGTTGATGAAGTTGAAAAATATCAAAATGAAGCAAAATTAAAATCAGATTTTGAACGTTCTGAATTGAACAAAAATAAAACAGGTGTTGAAATAAAAGGAATAAAAGCAATAAATCCAGTAAATGGAAAAGAAATACCAATTTGGATTTCTGATTATGTACTAATTACCTATGGTACAGGAGCAATTATGGCAGTACCTGCTCATGATGAAAGAGATTATGCTTTTGCAAAGAAATTCAACCTTGATATAATCCAAGTAATTGATGGAGGAGATATTACAAGAGAAGCATATTCAGGAGATGGACTTCATATCAATTCAGGATTCTTAAATGGACTAAATAAAAAAGAGGCAATAGATAAAATAATTGCATGGCTTGAAGAAAATAAAATAGGCGAAAAGAAAGTAAATTATAAATTAAGAGATTGGGTATTTTCAAGACAACGTTATTGGGGAGAACCAATACCAATGGTATATTGCGAAAAATGTGGATGGCAACCAATATCTGAATCAGAATTACCATTACGTTTACCAGAAATAAAAGATTTCGAGCCAGGAGAAAATGGAGAATCTCCACTTGCCAAACAAACTGATTGGATAAATACTACTTGCCCTAAATGTGGTGGTCCTGCAAAACGTGAAACAGACACAATGCCTCAATGGGCAGGTTCTTCTTGGTACTTCTTACGTTACACAGACCCACACAACAACAATGAATTAGCATCAAAAGAAGCATTAAAATATTGGACACCAGTAGATTGGTACAATGGTGGTATGGAGCACACAACACTTCACTTACTATATTCAAGATTTTGGTACAAATTCTTATATGATATTGGCGTTGTTCCAACAAAAGAACCATATATGAAGAGAACTTCACATGGTATGATACTTGGAACTAACAATGAAAAAATGAGTAAGTCAAAGGGAAACGTAATAAATCCTGATGACGTTATAAAAGAATTTGGCGCAGATACTTTAAGAGTATATGAAATGTTTATGGGCCCATTTGATCAAGTTGCTGCTTGGTCTATAGATTCAATAAGAGGATGTGCAAAGTTTCTAGATAGAGTATACAATTTAACTTCAATATATAATGATGATGGCTCGAAAGAATATTCAAAGCAATATGAAAAGATAATTCATCAATCAATCAAAAAAGTATCTAAAGATATTGAAGACATGAAATTCAATACTTGTATTTCTACTTTAATGGAATTATGCAATGAATATTATAAGGGGAAAACAATAAATAAAAATGATTTTACTGTTTTTTTGAAATTATTAAATCCATTTGCTCCACATATTACTGAAGAATTAAATCAAAAGATTGACAATACTGAAGAATTAGCATATAGCGAATGGCCTGATTTTGATGAAGAGAAGACAATTGAAGATTCAATTACTTTGCCAATTCAAGTAAATGGAAAATTAAGAGGAACAATTAAAATTGTAAGAGATGAAAATCAAGATACAATTAAAGAAAAAGTTCACAAAGCAATTAGCGACAAGTTAGATGGAAAACAAATAATTAAAGAAATCTATGTTCCAAATAAAATATACAATATAGTTGTGAAATGAGTAGGCAAAAGATGAATAAAAGCATATTTAGGCTTTTGTGAAAAACTCAATAACCCAAAATTCAATAAGATGTAATATTCTATTTTAGAATATTACATATTTGTTACATTTTTTTACAAAGTATTTACTTGTAAAATTTATTGTGCTATATTTTTATTGTAAATATACAAAAGAAAGGCGTTAAAATGTATCAAGCAAAAATGCCGGAAACCCGCATAAAACTATATATATATATATATATATATCAACATTTTAAGAGAATATTACAGAATTTTAAATTCAAGATTAAAACTGATTTTGAATCTATTTTTTGTGAACAAGTTTGACCATCAACTTGAAAACATGCAATAGATTTGAAATCAGTTTTTTGCGTGCAAATTTTTATAATTTTAGCAAGTAAAAGATTAAAAAATGTTAGATATTAAATAATGTTTTTATGTGGTTTAAAAGATAATATTTAATAATCAAAAGAATATTTAAGCAAATAATGATTATCTGAATATTTTCAAATATAAAATATAAGGAGGATTAACATGAAAAGAAATTTAAAAGAAAATGGAATTACTCTACTTGCATTAATAGTTACAGTCGTAATACTATTAATTCTAGCAGGTGTATCAATTTCAGCAATTAACAAAGATGGCATAATTACTAAATCAAAAAAAGCAGCAGATGCATATAAGCAAGCACAAGCAAATGAATTAGATTCACTTGATGAATTAGATGATCTTATAAATGGAAAAATTAAAAGTGATGACTTGCCAGAAAATTCTAAAGATACTACGGCAGGTACAATTGTTAAATTACCAAGTGGATGGTCAAATGATGCTGCTGAATATGTAGATACAAGCACTAAAAAGGTAACAACATTAAAAGGTATTAATGCATCAGTATATGCTGTATCAGATGGTCAAGGAAATACTATACCTGTTCCAATAGGATTTTACTATGTTGGTGGAACAGTTGAAAATGGTGTAATTATCTCTGATAATAAAGCAGACCAATATGCGGATGGCACAGACAAGACAGCTTTTGACTACAGAAAATCACTTGTTGGAAATCAATTTGTTTGGATTCCATGTTCTGCTGATAATTACAAAAAAATAACTACATATTCTGCAAGCGCTAATTATGATAAATTTGGTAATGCAGGAGAAAGAGCACAAGTTGAAAAATATGGAGGCTTTTATGTAGGAAGATATGAAGCAGGATTAGAAGCAAACACATCAGGATTTAATGATTCTACTATTAAAGGTAAAGTTTCTGTTGTAACAGATAAATACGATCATAGCTGGGGATGGCAATCTTATACATTTACAACAACATCAGGAAAACCAGTATCAAAGGCAGGATTAGTTCCATGGTATCATGCTGATTACAGCACTGCATTTAATGTAGCTGAAAATATGTATAAAAATAATAATTATGTAAATTCTGGATTATTAACAGGTACAATGTGGGATCAAATGATTGCTAAAATAGGTGATGCAAATGCAAAAGATAAAGGCAATTACTATGATTCTTCATATTCAACTGGGACACTATTACATTCTACAGTAGATTCATCTGGTAATTCATCTGCATGGAGTACAACATCTGCAACAAAGAGCGCAAATACATTTATGATATTAGAAACAGGTTCAACTGCTGGTTATGAAAGATATCATGTATTTGATACAGCAGGAAACTTATGGGAATGGACAAACGAAAATTCTTATATTAATACCCAATATACTTATAACAATGATGATTCATTAACAACATATATGCTTCGTGGTGGTAGTTTCTACAATTCGGCCTCGAGCTACCCAGCGTCTTGCCGTAATTACAATTACGCGGGTAGGACTGACACGGACAACGGGTTTCGCGTTGCACTTTATTTAAAATAGAACACTGGAACACTGAACCCTCATACCGCGAAATCAGTGGGGGTTAGGGCTTTTGAAAAAATTAATACATGAATGGGGAAAATAATGGATAACGAATCGAACAATACAAATAAAGGTTTAACATTAATTCCAAAATCAAGAGCATATATAGAATATATGATACTGATTATAATGAAATTGCCAAGAACTGAAAAGTTCAACATTGCAAAAGAATATGGGATAATTATTATGTTGTTAAAATGGATGTAAGAAAATATTTTAATAATATAAATAAGAACAAATTAGTTGAAATTATTTCAAGAAAAATAAAAGATGAAAAACTAATGAAAGTTTTAAAAGAAGTTATCTATTCTACTGAAGGTGAAAAGGGTATTCCAATTGGAAATTATACGTCACAATTACTTGCAAATATCTATTTAAATGAAGTAGACCAATATATAAAACATGTATTAAAAGTAAAATATTATTTTAGATATATGGATGATTCTGTTGTTTTTGTTAAAACGAAATCAGAAGCTAGATATATTCTAAAAAAGATTAGAAAATTTTTAAATGACGAGTTATTTCTAGAATTAAATCAGAAGACTCAAATATTTAAAAGTAGCCAAGGTATTAATTTTTGTGGCTATAAAATAAATGAATACAGACTAAAAATTAGAGATAAGGGAAAGAAAAAATTAAAACGAAAAATAAAATTTTTAACTCATTGTATTAAAAATAGAAAAATGAATTATAAAGAAGCACAAAAATATTTAACAGGTCATATTGGTTACATTGATATAGCTAATAAACATAATTTAATAAAGAATCTGTTTGTAGCAGATTTAAATGAATTTATACTAGTAGATAAGTGATTTAAATATAATTTAAATAAATAACAATTGAAAAATAAATTATTTAACTTGAATTAGACTTTATTAGTATATAATAGTAATCAACACGATCAATACAATTTTAATTTTTACTAGGGGTGAATCAGACGCTTAATTGCTTCGTGGTGGTAGTTTCAACAATTCGGCCTCGAGCAACCCAGCTTCTTACCGTAATTACAACAACGCAGGTAATACTAACACGAACAACGGGTTTCGCGTTGCACTCTAATACATAGCTAGATTATATATTCTACTGAATATATACAATGCGGTATTAGTTATTAAAGCGGTTCACTCCTTCCTAAATGAAGTTATACTTCATTGGATAAATGATATGTTTACGCATAGAGTTTATTTATTAGGTAAATATGACTCAATAAAGTATGTGCTAGTAGATTTATTCAAAAGCATGTACTTTATGCTTTTTGTAGGATTTAATAAAATGAATAAATGTTTTTTAGTTGGAAAATTATATTGGCGTAAATGAGGATGCTAAAAAATTAAATGACCTGCTACAATTAAAAATAACAAACATTGACAATAAAGGTAACATAAAATGTGGCTTTCCAACTAGTAGACTTGACTTTTATAAAAATCTTTTAGACAAATTAAATGTTAACTATGAACTTGTTGAACTTTCTAATTGTAATGAAAATGTAGGAAGTTCAACCTATAGTGATAAAGAAAATACGAAAAATATTATGAAGATAATTGATTACATTTCAAAACTTGATTTGGATGAGATAAGCCCTAAAGATGCATATAATATACTTGAAAAGTTAAATACAAAATGCAAAAGTTATTTTTTTGATTAACACGTATTTGAATATATTTTTATATTATTAATCTATATGGGCTAAATAGGCTAATTAAATAAAACGTGTTGAATTAGTAAAAAAAGAGATTCCTAAAAAGGAATCTCTTTTTTTAAAGCAAGTTAATACTTCTGTAAGTTGGGGATTTTGCCACTTTTAGATGTGGCGCTTGTGACTGTTTTCGCAGTGCTGATTGCCAACGGTGCAAGAAGTCTTGCATGCTGACTGGCAACTCGTTTTGCACTCACCGCAACCACCAGTTTTAACCGTTTCGGTCAAAACATCTCCGGTAAGAGTTTTAACATGTTTCATAATAATCACCTCTTCTCAAGTAAAAAAAGAAGTTAATGGTTACAAATGCCAAAATGACATTTTATTTATTTTATACCCCAACAGCCAATATGTCAAGAAAATTTTTTAGAATCTATGGAATTTCGTACATATTTGTGTTATACTATTGCCAAATATTACAGAAAGGAGTTAGTAGAATATGTCACATGTAAGAGAAAATTTTATTAATGTCATAGAGTCTTTACCTTATGATTTGCAAGAAGAGATATACAAACGTAAAACAATTGACATATTGAAAGACATAACCCAAAAGTATATTGAAATTTATGGCTATGCTGACTTATCTGTTGAAGATAGAGATTTAATACATAATATTTTAGATGATAATTTTTCAACATTTGAAAATTTGAGCAAATAATTTTTTAGAAAGGAGGTTTTAAATATAATGAACAATCAAAAAGAAAATATTAAGATTGATTCAATATGTGATCTTTTAAAAAATTGCGAAAATGATGATGGAACTTTTGCGAATTCATTATATAATTTATATTTTTTTATTGGACTAACTAAGGGTGTTGACGATATGAATAATAATAGGGGAACAACTCTAGAAGATTTGCAAAAAGAAAGAGAGGAATTATATGAACGTTATCATAGAAGATACGGCTAGAGAGTGTTTAGATAATATTTATTTTTACAATATGCAGTTCTCTTATTTAAATGCTACTGAAATTGATAGTAATATTTTAGAATATATTCATTATTTAAAATATGCACCATATATTGGACACAATATTCCAGAAATAAATGACAAACATTTTCGAGAATTATTATATAAGAAAAGCAAACATACAGCATATAGAATTATATATTTTATTTCAGAGAAAACGAATAGCATTCATGTTATTTATATATTCAATTGTAAACAAGATTTTATTAGAATCTTAAAGTTACATAATTTTTTCAAAAACCATTTTGAGTTTTAAAATAATTTATTTTAATTTATTTATTTAATTCTTAATATAAATAATCCAAATAATCTAAATATTCCAAATAAATAATTTTATAGTAATATAGATTATAATTATAATATTTTATAGTCTTTTTTGTGTTGCCTAATTTTAACTTTGATTGACTTTGATTGACTTTGATAGAGCAACAAAAAAAGAGGCGGGAAGCCTCTAAAAAAAGTGGTGCAGATGAAGGGACTCGAACCCCCATGCATAAGCACTGGTTCCTAAGACCAGCGTGTCTACCAATTCCACCACATCTGCATGTGACATATATTATAATACCTTAAAAAAACATAAAAGTCAATATTATTTTATCAATTTACTTGAAAAAATTACGAAAATAGACTATTATTATAAATATACAGGAGGATGGTATGAAACAGAAATTTTTGAAAGATCTTGGAATTGACATTGATGATGCAACTGAAGAAAATTTAAGACAATTTAATTTAGAGGGATTCTTAGATCAAATAAGTGACAATAGATTAAAAGAAGAAGATAAGGAAGTAGAGAAGAGAACTAAAGAGCTTAAGGAAGATAAAAATTGTAAAGGCGGTAAAGAAAAGAAATCAAAGTAGAGTTTCTACTATGATTAATTCAAAATAGAAATTGAATTTTAGTCTTGAATTGAAATAAACTATTTTAATAAATTTAATAAGCTCAATAAGTTCAATAAGTTTATTAAATTTATTAAATTTATTAAATATTTATTAGTTATAAGAATTTAAAATTTTAAGTAGGGGATTTATATGAAACAAAAATTAAATGCTCCAGTAAAAAAGAACGAAGAATATATAGTAAAAATTGTAGACTATGGAAGTAATGGAGAGGGAATTGCTAAAATTGATAATTTTACAATTTTCATTCCAAATGCCATAAAAAATGAAAAGTGCAAAATTCATATTACTAAAGTGTTGTCATCACATGCATTTGCAAAACTAATTGAGGTAATTGAAAAATCGCCCTTTAGAGTTGATGAAATTGATTGCAAAACTTATAATCAATGTGGTGGTTGTAATTTACGACATATCAAATATGAAGAAACTTTAAAAATCAAGCAAGAAAAAATTCAAAATCTTGTTAATAAAGAATTATACAATTTAAGTAAACTTAAAAATAGTGATCAAAATAATAATACAAATTGCAATCCACATAATAATTTTAGTAACAATATAAACGATAATATAAAAAGTAATTTGAGTAACAATAAAGATGACAATGAAAATAATAATCAAAGCAATGAAAAAATAATTGTAAATAAAACGATTGGAATGGATGATCCATTTTATTATCGTAATAAGGCCATTTTTCCTGTTAGTAAAAATGGCAAAGTTGGAATATATAAATTTAACAGCCATGAAATTATTCCATTTGAAGAATGCAAAATTCAAACTAAAGTTTCGCAAGAGATTGCTAGATATATTGTAGACAATTGGAATAACACATTTTATGATGAAGAAACACATACAGGTTTGTTAAGAAATATAATGATTCGCGAAGGCTTTTCGACTAGAGAAATAATGGTTTGCCTAGTTCAAAATGGAACAGAAAACTTGCAACTAAAAAATGCTGAAAATGATGATGATGTAAAATTATTTAATAAAAATAATAAAATAAAAAACTATAATGCAAAAAATAATATAGATAATATATATAACCAACATCATGAAAATTTTCTTAATAGTAATAACTCAAATATTTCAAACATAGCAAATTTAAAAATAAAAGACTTTGATATTTCTAAATTGACAGAGAAATTTCCAAATATTAAATCTATAGTAGTAAATGTAAATACAAAAAAATCAAATGTTATACTTTCACAGGAAAACATTGTTATATATGGAAATGAATATATTGAAGATACTTTATGCAATAAAAAATTCCTAATTTCTGCAAATTCATTTTATCAAGTTAACCCAGTCCAAACTGAGAAGATATATAATCTTGCAATCGATGAGGCAAAATTAAAACCGAATGAAACTCTGTGTGACTTATACTGCGGTGTTGGTACAATTGGAATTATCGCTTCTGACAAAGTGAAAAAAGTTTATGGAATTGAAATAAATGAAAATGCAATTTTAGATGCAAAGAAAAATGCAGAATTAAATGGAATTAGCAATATTGAATTTATTAATGGTGATGTTGAATTTGCTTTTGATAAATTATTAAATAATGGAATAAAGCCAAATGTTGTAATTGTAGATCCACCACGTAAAGGATTAGATAAGCAAACAATTTCAAATTTAAACAAATTGAATCTTGAAAGAGTTGTTTATATTAGTTGTAATCCTG
Source organism: uncultured Clostridium sp. (assembly GCA_964456505.1). GTDB lineage: Bacteria > Bacillota > Clostridia > TANB77 > CAG-508 > CAG-793. The sequence goes on from CAYWAH010000032.1 coordinate 12,725, forward strand.
CAACATTAGTTAGAGATTTATCTATGTTAAGCAAAAATTATGAGATTAAATCAATTACACCAATTGATAATTTTTGCTTTACTGCACATGTTGAAAGTGTAACTTTATTAGAGATAAAGAAAAAAATAAAATCTTAATTTTAATAGTGCTGATTTATTAAAAATGAAATTTTTAAATTATTATTATAAATAAGAAATTTCATCTTTTGAAAATATTTATATTATCTTTTGAATGTTATTTAAAAATAAAATTTGAAAATAGAAAGGAGAAAATAAAATGTCAGGGGAAGAAGATAAAAGAAGTAATAGAGTAGCGAAAATTGAAGGAGCATACCCTATACACAATAATATTAAAGCGAAAACTGACTTTAAACGGACAGAAAAAAGATAGAGATGGAAGTGGATTTAGAGCAGTTTTTGATAAAGAGGTTAGAAAACTAAAAGAAAAAAATAAAGGCAAAGATAAGAAAAAAGATTCAAATGAAAATGAACTTGGATAAAAAAGACCTCCGGCGTA
>CAYWAH010000033.1:0-12780 GCA_964456505.1 uncultured Clostridium sp.
GTATGGAAAACGGAAGATTACTCAACTAAAAGGCAAAGAAATGAGTTGATAAAAATTAGATTTCAAGAGAATGAAGTTGACTATTTAATAATTTTGAAAGAAAACGGAGACATTTATTATTTTGTAACTGCATATTTGGTTTTTGAACAAAGAGAAAAAAATGATCTTGATAAAGAATATAATTCAAGAGATTCAAAAAAAATAAAATAAAAAACGGCAGTCGCTTGCGACGCCGCGCGTCCTAATTACCCAAATGGTAATTGGAAAAACAATAAATTATACTATAATAATATGTGCAAAAATATCTATTTGATACTATTTTTATATCATAATGAAAATAAAAAATCAATAGTATTTTTAAATTTTATAATTATATTATAACATATTATGTAAAATATATCAATGGAAAAGGAAAAAAATGGTTGGTTTTGGTAGTTATTTAAAAGATTATTTAATTAATAATAATATTTCACAATCTGAATTTGCAAATAGATTAAATATTACTCAGAAGCATATGAATGAAATGCTAAATGAAAAAACAGACATTACATTAGATATGGTAGCCTCAATTTCACGTTTAACAAATATTCCAATTGACTTTATTGTTAATTCTGAAAATAGAAAAATTATTACAAAAGAATTAATAAGTAAATACAAGGATAAAGAAAAAATAAATAAAATCCTAAAAAGAGATTTTTATATGGATGAACTTTTAAAATTAAACTGGATAAATTTTAAAGACATAAGCGATCCAATTCAAAACTATATGGATTTATTAGAATTTCTAAATGTAAGAAATTTTGAAGCACTTGATAGAATCAAGGAAAAAACCTTAATTGATAGTAATAAAAAAAATATAAACAAATTAATTTTATGGATTGCTAGATGTGATGAAATATCGAAAAAACAAAATGTAAAAGAATATATTCCTATTAACTTTTTATTTTTAATGGAAGATCTAAAAAAAGAAGCATATAAAAAAGAAATGAATTTGGTAAACATTCAGCACCTTTTAAATAATTATGGAATTTATTTTGTAACAGAAAAAATGCTAAGTAAAATTGATGTAAGAGGCTGTTTTAAAGTTAAGGGAAAAAATCCAGCAATTTATATTACACAAAATTATAAGGCTAAAGACTCTTTATTTTTTGAAATCTTTCATGAGTTAGGACATTGTAAAAGTGATTATAATGAGGCTAAAAGCAAAGTTATTGTAGAAGGAAATGATTTGCAGGAAAGTAGAGCAGATAACTTTGCACTAAATGCAATGATAGATGAGAAACTATGGGATGAAAATTTTGAAAAGTTGATTTCTGAAAAGGATATGCTTGAATTTTCGAAAAAAAATAAAATTCCACCAAGTTTTATAGTTGGCAGATTGGCGAAGATAGGTAAGATAAAATACAATTCAAAATATTACAACAAATACTGTTCAATATAGAGAAAAAGATTGATCTTTAGTGGAGCTATGTTCATAGAGCGTGGCTCTATTTTTCTTGTTTATAAAATTTCAAATAATAATCTTTGGAAACGTGCAAAAACATTTTTGACTTTTATTTTCCATTTTTAGCAATCCAAAAACTTTAACCGATAAAAATTATAATTCACTACATCAAAACATCTCAAAATAGAAAATAAGAAGAATGAAAGCTATAATAAACTCTTAAACAATGCCAAAATAAAAAGTTTTTACAATTTAATGTAAAAACTTTTTTGAACTTTACTTTTAATTTATCTTTATTTAGTTAATGAATCTTAATTAATGAATTTTAATTAATGAATCTTAATTAATGAATCTTAATTAATGAATTTTAATTAATCAAATTTAATTAATCTACTTCTAAGTAATCAAACTTATTTAATCAAATTTAATGCTCTTCTTTTGCATCTTCTGCAGTAATATGCACAGTACCTTTTTTATGATTTGGTGGTGCATAAATAGAGTATAATTTTACAGGAACATTTCCCACATTAATCATATTGTGCCAAGTTCCAGCAGGAATAATAAAAGCATATCCGTCTTTAACATTTCTTTGAAAATTCAAATTGTTTTTATCTGAACCCATTTTTACCAAACCACAGCCTTGTTCAATTCTAATAAATTGATCTGTACTAGGATGTAGTTCCAATCCAATTTCTCCGCCAACAGGAATGCACATAACAGTTAATTGCAAATACTTTCCAGTCCATAAAGCAGTTCTAAAGGTTCTATTTTTTAATGTAGCTTTTTCAAGATTTATTACAAATGGACAATTGCCATAATCCTTTAATTCAATTTGACAATTATTATAAGGACAATCATTGTTATTAAATTGACCATAGTTATTCATATTAAAATCTCACCTCCATTTTCAAGTATCACATTATAATATGCGTATAAATTTTTAAAGTTTAATTTGTAAAAAGTAATCACCATAGATTCTCAATAATACAACTCAAAATAGAAAGTAAGGAGAACGAGAACTAAATTAAATGCACAAACAATATCAACAAAAACTAAAAAACAATATTGACATATCATTCAATTTATGTTAATATTAAATTACCTAACAGGTAACTACTACACGAAAGGACAAAAAATTGCAACTAGAAATTTATGATGAAAAGGTAAGAAAAATAATATACAATGCTAATTTGTTACAGAAAAAAGTTGGCTTTGAAAATTCAAAAATGATAAAGAAAAGAATGAATCAGTTAAAATCTGCAGATAATTTTAATCAATATCTGACTCTAATTGCATTAGGGAAGCCACATCCATTAAACGGAGATTTGAGTAAATATTATGGAATATCTATTACGGCAAATTATAGAATGGTTGTTGAGCCATTAGAAACAAAGTTAGATATGAACAGCCTTAAAAATTGCAAAGTATTAAATATTAAAGGAGTGTTAGATTATCATGGAGGAAAATATGAATGAATTATCCCTTGATTTAATTATTCATCCAGGAGAAACTATTAAAGAAGTTTTAGATGACAGAAATATGAATCAAGAGGAACTAGCAATTAGAACTGGATTTACTCCCAAACATGTAAGTGAGGTAGTAAATGGAAAAAAAGGAATATCTCCAGCTTTTGCAAAAAGTTTGGAGTATGTTTTTGGCATGCCAGCAAGCTTTTGGTTAAATTTACAAAATATTTATGATGAAGAGATGATTAAATATCAAGAGCAAAATGAAATAGAAAAAGAAGAATTTGATATAGTAAAAAAACTAAAAGGACTTATTGAGTATGCTGAAAAACTAGGTATATTGGAGAAAACAAAAAACAAAACTTCTCAAGTTATAGAAATTAGAAAACTTTGCAATGTAAATAATTTGACTTACATTAATAAACTTCCAAATACTCAAGCGGTTTTTAGAAAGTCTCAAGCAATAGATACAAATTTTTACGTATTATATGTTTGGATGAGAATTTGTGAAATTAATGCTACAAAAGTTGACATAAATCAAAAATATGATGAACAAAAATTACTTCAAAGTCTAGATAAAATTAAGAAATGTATGTTTTTTGATTTAAACGAAGCTGTAGAAAAGCTAACTAGTATATTTGCAGATTGTGGAATTATTTTTCAGATTATTAAGAATTTTCCAGGAGCACCTATTCAAGGTTTTATAAAGAAAACTAACGAGCAAATTATTTTATCAATGACAATTAGAAGATCTTTTGCAGACGAATTTTGGTTTACTTTGTTTCATGAAATTGGACATTTAATAGATGGAGATATCATTTTTATGCCATACATTGATTACGAAAATACAAAATCTGCAATGGAAGACAAGGCAGACAACTTTGCAAAGAACATATTGATAAATGAGGACGATTATGAAAAATTTATTAGCAAAGAAAAAATCACAGCGAAAGATATTATAGAATTTGCAAAGAAAGAAAAAGTTGAACCATTTATAGTAGTTGGTAGGATACAAAAAGAATGCAATGATTACACATTATTTTCTAAGTTAAAGAGAAGGTATAAATGGGAATAGTTTTGTAGTATTACAAGCGCAATTAAGTTGATTATAAAAAAGATGAAGAGATAATTATATTATAAGACTATATGAGGATAGAAAGGCAGCTATCAAACCAGCGATGGTCTTAAATAGATGTAGGGTACGCCGTCCTACCATATAGTCAAAAAGAAAGAATAAAATGATGCCAAACTAAATGGGCAAACAATAAAAACGCCTTATCTATAAGAAAACTTATAGATAAGGCGTCTGTGTTTAGGTATGGAAGGCGGCAACTGGAAATTGCCTTCCATACAAATTTTATACCATTACCATAATAAAAAGTCAATAAAAATTTTAAAAAAATAGTTTAAAACTTGACTTTTTTTGAAATATCTCATATTATCTTTATATATAAATGAAAATAAAAAATAGGAGAAAGAAATGTACGATTATTTAATAGTTGGTTCTGGATTATTTGGAGCAGTATTTGCATATGAAGCAAATAAAAAAGGTAAGAAATGTTTAGTAATTGACAAAAGGCCAAACATTGGTGGAAACATTTACACAAAAGAAAAGGACGGAATAAACGTACATGTTTATGGCGCTCACATTTTTCACACATCAAATAAGGAAATATGGGAATATATTAATCAATTTGCTGAATTTAACAGATATACTAATTCACCAGTTGCACGTTATAAAAATGAGCTATATAATTTACCATTCAACATGAATACTTTTCACGAATTATGGCCAGATGTTTTCACCCCAGAAGACGCTATGCAACATATTAATTCAGAAAGAGAAGAATTGGTAAAATCTTTGAATGGTAAAGAACCAGCAAATCTTGAAGAACAAGCGATATCACTTATTGGTAAAACTGTTTATGAAAAACTTATTAAAGGTTATACAGAAAAACAATGGGGAATGAGTTGCACAGAACTTCCAGCATTTATTATTAAGAGATTGCCTGTCCGTTTGATTTTTGATAATAATTATTTTAACGACAAATATCAAGGAATTCCAATTGGCGGTTATACAAAAATAATTGAAAAAATGCTTGGTTGCAACGAGATAGGAGAAAAGCAAATTAATTATTTTACAAATACACATGTGAAAAATGAGGAAAACATCGAGAATAAAATAGATGTAAAAGTTAATTGTAATTACTTTGAGCATAAGGAAGAGCTAGATAATATTGCAAAAAAAGTGGTTTTCACAGGACCAATTGATGAATACTATAATTACCAATTTGGAAAATTGGAATATAGATCAGTTAGATTTGAAACAGAAGAACTTCAAATAAATAATTACCAAGGAAATGCTGTTGTAAATTATACTGAAAGAGAAATTCCATATACAAGAGTGATTGAGCACAAACATTTTGAAATTGGAAAACAACTAGGAAATGAAGAAAATGAGAATTCACCATCTTATGGCCATACAATAATTTCTAGAGAATATTCTGATAAATGGGACTCTTCTAAAGAGCCATATTACCCTATAAATAATGAAAGAAACAATGAACTTTACAATAAGTATGCAAAATTAGCACAAAGTGATTCAAATGTAATATTTGGAGGAAGACTTGGACAATACAAATATTACGACATGGACAAAGTAATAGCAAGTGCACTCGAAATATGCGAAAAAGAATTGCAATAACATGCTTAACAAATATAAAAAAATAATAGTAAAACCAATAATAAAAATTCTTGCAAGAAAAATCAACTTGCAAGATTTTTTTATGTATCACATAAAGTCTTGAAGTAATTATCTAAAAAACAGATTTAGTATAAAAAAATTGCACATATGATATTTTTCCGTAAATGTTCAACAAAATTATTTGCTATACTCAATTTTAAAAGGAGTATAGAGAAATGGAATTATCAGAAGCGATAAGAAAAAGAATAAATAATTTAAAAGAAGAACAAAAATATACACTACATGGATTATCGCTAATGGCGGGTGTTACAGATTCCACATTAGATAGTTTTATGAAACATAAAAGTAAAAGCATTAATGCCAAAACTTTACTTCACGTTTGTGAAGGATTTCAAATATCACTAGAAGAATTTTTTACAGATCCATTATTCGATGAAAACGCTAAAGAAGTAAAGAAAATGGCTCAAAACAAAAAGACTACTCATAAATAAAATAATACTAAAAGTTAAAACTTTTATTTTTCCATTTTCTTTAAGCACAATCTAAGAATTTGTTTCAAATCTCTATCTTCAACAACAGACTTAACCGAAGCCTGCAAAATATCATCAGCGCTAACATCACTAAAATCAAGTAAATAGCCATTTACATAAGCAAGTTCCCTAATAAACTCTCTAATAGTTCTGCCATTACCTTCTCTAAACGGATGAAGCACATTAAGTTCACTCATAAAATAGCAAATATCATTTACAAAATCATCAAAATTTTCATCTTTTAACAAATTTTTATCTTTCAATTTTTTAAGCAAATTATCAAGTTCACTCTCTATGTACTCCCATTCAGCAAAACTAAAATATCCTTTTGCAATATTTTCAGTTCTGAATTTACCTGCAAAAGGATATATATCTTCGAATAAAAACTTATGAATGTTAATTAAATGAGCCTTATCAAAATTACCGATTTGCTTATTTTTTCTTAACTCGAAAAGTTTTGCAAGTACTATTTTTCTTTCAACTTCTTGTAATTTTTTGTTATCACGAATGTTAAAATTATTTATTAAAACATTGGTTCCTTCATAGCAATAAATAGAATTTCGAGCCTCATACATTTCCATATTCATAGCATTTCCTCATATAAAAATTGTAAAACTAACTACCATTAAAATTACTTTAAAAAGGTATTTTTTTTATATTATACCAGAAATTATTTTAGTTGTATTATAATTTAAAAATTCTTTATATAATGCAATTCATTTTTATAAGGTATAATTTTTCTTTATATTTTCAATCATTTCATTCATTGTAATCTCGTTGTCATTGTATTTTTTAAGCATAGAAATATCCTCTGCAGTAACATCCATATGCTCAATTGCAAAGTCTTTTTTCATATTTTCAATATCATAATTAAACTTAAAATCTTTATCCATATGAATCATCTCCATTCTTAAAAAACTCTACGTATATTATACCACAATTTAACAAAAAAAGCCAGCAAAATTGCAAAAAAATTACTAATTAAAAATGAAAACTTTTATGTAATTAAAGATAAAATAATTGTAAGTTTTTTGAAAATTTTTATCTGATTTATATTAGTTGTTTTCTATATAAGTAATAAATTACAGTAAATTGGATGCAACATATTTTCCACAAATTATTCATAAAAAGTGAATAACTATTTTAAAAAATTTGATACTATGTTATAATCGCAATAGAGGTAAAATATGAAAAATTATTATGACAAATTAGATAACAAAGTAAAGGAATATTACAAAGTACTTTCCAAAGAATTTCCAGAATGGCTTAACGAATACATAAATACGAAAGAACTTTTAAAGCAACAATACATTAGCGTTACTTGCGGAAAGATATATTCAAAAATGTTTGACTATCCATATAATTACAATAGTCTAGATCATTCAATTGCGGTTGCTTTAATTATTTGGCACTTCACACACGACAAAAAGCAAACATTATCAGGACTGTTTCACGATATAGCAACGCCTGCATTCAAGCACTGCATTGATTTTTTGAATGGCGACTATATGGTGCAAGAATCTACAGAAGATTTAACTACATATATTATTGAGAATTCTTCAGAAATTATGTCTTTGCTAAAAAGAGACAACATCAAATTAGATGAGGTCGACAACTATCACATTTACCCAATTGCTGACAATGACACTCCAAAACTCTCATCAGATAGATTAGAATATTCACTTTCAAATGCGTTATTTATTTTTAATTTGATTGACATAGAAGCGGTTCGTGAATTTTACAACGATATTGAAATTCAAAAAAATGAAGAGGGTATAGATGAACTTGGTTTCAAAACCAAAAAGATAGCGAGGACTTTTGTTAAATTAACAAGCACTCTTTCGATACTTTATAGAGACGACAGAACAATATATTCAATGCAGTTAATTGCAGATATTTTAAAAAGACTAAATGAAGAAGGAAAAATCCACAAGAAAGATTTGTATGAATTAAAGGAAACGGACATTATAAAAATAATTGAAGATTCAAAATACAAAACAATATTTGATATATGGAAAAACGCAAAAGATGTACAAGTCACAAAAGAAAAACCACAAACTAATATAAATTCAACAAAATTTGTAACGAAAGAAGCACAAACTATAAAAGAAAAAGCACAAGATTCGAACCAATTGAAAGATATGAAAAATGGAAACATAAATGATAGAAATACAAATGATAAATTAAGCTCGCAAAACATATACTATGTAAAACAAAAAGTAAAAATAAGATATATTGATCCACTATTCAATGGAAAAAGAATGTCAGCAGAATGCAAAATTGCAAAGAAAATGATTGAGAAAAATTTATCCTATGATACACAAAACTATTCATATATAGAGGAAATAAAAGAATTTTAAACTAAAAAGTCTAATAAATATAAAGTAAGTATAAAGCAGAAAATAATAAAAATACATAAAGCAAAATCATATTTAAAAAGTTTTATAAAATATAATTTATAAAAGATAATTATATAATACCAAGAAAAAATTAATTTTTACAAAAAATAAAACCTTGAAAGAACTGAAAAATCAACAATTTCAAGGCTTTTAAAAGCGTGGAGCAGGTAACGGGAATCGGACCCGTAACTTAACCTTGGCAAGGTTATATTTTACCATTAAACTATACCTGCATTTGTTAGACATATGCTATTTTACCAAAATAATAAGCAAATGTCAATAAAATTTCAACAATTCGGTTTGAAAATTAATTGTGAATTTTGATAACGAAAAACACAAATTAAAATTTAATTTACATTATAAAAGAATTGTAAAATATCTTTAAAAATTTCAACCTTTAAAATAAAATCTATTGAGTTTTTTTTGACGTTGTTATATAATTTAACAAAATAAAAACGAAAAAAGTTTACGGAAACAAGCGAAAAAGGATAAGTATGGAAGAAAAATTTGAAGAAACTAATGAATTGAATACTGAAGAAAAAACAATGAGTGGTTCACTAGCTGAAGAAAATTCGCCAGTACCTGAAACAGAAGAAACAGAAAACATCACTAGAGAACTTCAAATCAGGACAAGAAATATCGCCAAGAAAAATCAAAAAATAGAAGACAAAATAAAGGAAATTAAGGGACAGATTATTAAGACAAATTCAGTAACAAATCTTTATAGAGAATCAAAAAAATTAATTACTGGATTGGGCTTAAAATATGAAGGCTTAGGCGATGGGCAAATAGCCGACATTAATGATGAACGAAATTCAATTGAGAAAAAATTGTCAAAAGTAGAATCAAAAGTTTTAGGTATAAAGGTACAAGACCTTAAACCAGATGAAATTCAAAATTTAGAGAACATGGTTAATAAAGCAAGCGAAGTTGACCAAATCGATTTTAAAGATTTCAATGACAAAATTGATAACTTAAAATCTTCAATGACTTCGTCTGCCAAGAAGACATTATTTAACTATTCAACAGAAAGAGCAATTTTTGAATATAAAAACGAAATAAAAAGATTGAAGGAAAAAAAACTAGGCTTTCTTGCAATATTAAATGGAAAACAAAAGTTAAACAGAGTACAAATAGAAAATTTACAATCCAAGATTGATCTTTTAGTTCAAATGAGCGCCAAGAAAAATTCATATAGTGTACGTGATGATATTCTAGCACAATTGAAAATGTGCGAAATGTCTATAAAAGAAATTGAAGGCGAAGAATTTTGCAAACAGAATTTATTAAAAACGCAAAACTTATATGACAATATTAAAAATAATTTTTCTGTTGATTCGTATGCAATTGACGACAATGTAATTGTTGCTAAAGCAATTGGGATTATGAATGGTGGAATGCCTCTTGCAAAAATTGAACAAGATAGAGAAAAACCAAAAATAAATTCAGAAGTAAGATATTTAAAAACTCAAACTCGTATAATTAATGGTAGAACAAAGCAGTATGAAAATATTGAACCAGAAAAAGAAAAACATACACTATTAGATAACCAATATCAACAATTTTCTGAATTCTATACAGAGTTAAGTAAGATAAATGTTGTACTTACAAGGATTACAGGTTCAGAAGAATTCAAGGAATTTGAAAATAAAGAAAATGAAAAATCAGATAATGATTTAAATAATAATGTTAACTTTGAAAGCCTAAAAAACTATGAACCAAATGATACAACAAAAACAGCAGAAAATTTTGAAAACACAGAAAATCCCAATATGGCAAAAGTAGATGATTCACAACTACAAAATTCAAACAGCGCAGAAGTAGACGATACACAAATATCAAGTTCAGTAAAAATAGAACCAAACGAAAGATAATATTTGCTTTCAAAAGCAAATATTATCTTTATGTTAAAAGCATAATCATAATTACACATAAAAAATAATTACCTATTAAGTATCAATAATTATTTACAAAATTAATTATTAGAATAAAACAACACAAATTTTCACAAAGCAATTATTTATTACATATAATAATATAAAAAAGTGTACAAAAAATAACCAAATCACTTTACAAAAATTTAAAAATATGTTATTTTATATATACTGTTTAATTTTATATATGGTGCCATAGCCAAGTGGTAAGGCACGAGTCTGCAAAACTCTGATCCCCGGTTCAAATCCGGGTGGCACCTCCAAAGGAAAAATGCTAACCGCCAAGGTTAGCATTTTTATATTGGTTATGGCACCATATATAGCCAAGTGGTTAGGAGACTAACGAAATTTTTTAGAAAAATTCTTAAAAATTCAAAAAACTTAAAAAATGATTTTTTTAAAATTTAAAAAATGGACAAGAAAAATTAAATAAACTTTTAAAACACAAAGCAACTAAAACACAAACAAATAAAGCAAAAGCGAAATAAATTGACATAAAATAATTGCCAACAAAAAGCACAAAAAAATCCCAAAACTGAAAAAATCATTTTTTAATATTACAAAAATGTAATATAAAAATTCTCACATTCATATTTATCAATAACATTCGCTTTTTTATTGCCAAAATGACAACAACAGACAAAAAATGGCAATCCTAAAACACTTGATTTTTCAATAAAAATCACCTGAAATTACATAATATCTCTTTTTTGACTTTCTAGTATTTTTCTACTATTATATAATTGCATTTGAAAAGAGAAGATGGTGGAAACTGAAAAACTATTTCAAAAGTTCTACTAATAATCCAATTTAAATTAATTAATTAATTATACAAATCTCTAAGTAATTAATTAAAAATTTAAGGGTAAATCAAATGAAAATGTTACGATATTCACTTTAGGAGGATGTAAAATGGAAGTAGTAAAAAGAGATGGAAAAATAGTTGATTTTGATGACTCAAGAATTATTAAAGCTATCAACAAAGCCAACAATGAAGTTGATGAGGAAGATAGAGTATCAGATGAACAAATAAAAGCTATTGTAAAATATGTAAAAAGTCTTAAGAAAAAGAGAATTCTTGTTGAAGATATTCAAGATATAATTGAAGATAAGCTAATGGAATATAAAAAATTCAATTTAGCAAGAGCATATATCACATATCGTTACACTAGAGCATTAGTAAGAAAAGCAAACACAACAGATAAAACAATTCAAGAACTAATCAGTGGTGAAAGTGAATATTGGAATACAGAAAACTCAAACAAAAACGAGAGAGTAGTTACAACACAAAGAGATTATTTAGCAGGAATTACAAGTACAGATATCACTCGTAGATTCTTACTACCAGAAGACGTAGTTAAAGCACATGACGAGGGAATAATTCATTTCCATGATGCAGACTACTTTGCACAAAATGCTTTAACAAACTGCGAGTTAATAAACATAGATGATATGTTACAAAATGGAACAATAATGAATGGTGTTATGATTGAAAAACCACATAGATTTATTACAGCATGCACAATCACAACACAAATAATATTAGCAGTTTCGTCATCAACATATGGTGGAGCCACAGTCACTTTAACACATTTAGCACCATTCGTTCGTTCAAGTTATGAAAAATATTTGAAGAAATATGAACAAAGAGGATTCAGCAAAAAGCAATGCGAAGAATACGCAGAGCAAGACACAAAGAAAGAAATTGCTGATGGTGTACAAACATTTAACTACCAAGTTAATTCAATGACAAATACTAATGGTCAAGCACCATTCCTATCTGTATGTATGTACTTAGGTGAAACTACAGAGTACAAAAAAGAATTAGCAATGATAATAGAAGAATTTTTGAAACAAAGAATGCTAGGCTTCAAAAACGAAAAAGGTGTGTATATTACACCCGCATTCCCAAAACTTCTATATGTACTTGAAGAAGACAACATTCACAAAGATAGCCCATATTGGTATTTAACAGAATTGGCTGCTAAGTGCACAGCAAAGAGAATGACACCAGACTATATTTCTGAAAAAATAATGAAACAATACAAGATTAATCAATACGGAAAAGGCGATTGTTATCCATGCATGGGATGCAGATCTTTCTTAACACCAGATAGAGTTAAAGGAAACCCTGCACATGCATTGAATTACAAAGAGGGACAAGGCAAATACTATGGAAGATTTAACCAAGGTGTTGTTACAATAAACTTACCAGATGTTGCTTTATCATCTGAAAAGAATATGGATGAATTTTGGAAAATATTTGATGAAAGACTTGAATTATGCCATAGAGCATTACAAGC
>CAYWAH010000034.1:0-5238 GCA_964456505.1 uncultured Clostridium sp.
ATCTCATAGAAGTGGTGAAACAGAAGACACAACTTTAGCAGATGTAGCAGTAGGAACAAATGCTGGACAAATCAAAACAGGTGCACCTTGCAGAACTGATAGAGTTGCAAAATACAACAGATTACTTAATATTGAAGATCAATTAGGCGATACTGCTAAATATTTAGGAAAGAAAGCATTTAGACAAAGTATATAGTTATAAATATTATTCTAAGTTATTTATTCATAATTTAGAACTAAATGGTTTACTATATAAAATTGTAAATTAAAAATTTTAAAACCATATTAATCAAAATAATATTACTTAAAACTATATTAAATAGAATTTTATTACTTCAAAACTTTGAATGCAAAAGAATATTATAATTTAATAATAAAGATTTATAGAGGCGAGTGAGAATTTAACTTTCCCATTTGCCTCAAAAATTTAATTTACATATTGGGGTATGGCCAAGTGGTAAGGCAGTGGACTCTGACTCCACGATGCGTAAGTTCGAATCTTACTACCCCAACCAATAATAGCAAAAAAACCAAGCAAAATCTATAAAATGTGTTGATAAAAATCGTTATTAGTGTTATACTAATAACGATTTTTAAATATAAATAAAAGCAAATAAAATAATGCAATAAAACAGAAAATGCCACAAAGAAAAAAGAATTATAAAGTAATGGCATAAAAATAAAATAATATAAAGAAAGAGGAAAGCAATGGCAGATATTGACGAATTAATTAAAGTAAGACAAGAGAAAGAAGAAAAGGCAAAAGAATATGGCATAAAAGTAAGACCTGAAAAATTTGAATATAACTATACAATAAAAGATGCAAGAAATTTGGCTGATGGTACTAAAAATGTAAAAGTCGCTGGAAGACTTATGAGCAAAAGAAAAATGGGCAAAATAAGTTTCCTAGATTTACAAGACATTGAAGGACACATTCAACTAGTTGTTAGAAGAGATGATTTAGGCGAAGAAGAATACAAGAAAATGCACGAAATACTTGATATAGGAGATTTCGTAGGAGCAGAAGGAGAAGTATTTACAACACAAGCAGGCGAAAAATCTATACAAGTATATAGTTATACATTTTTAGGAAAAGCATACAGACCATTACCAGAAAAATTCCATAGTATCACAAACCAAGAGCAATTATATAGAGAGCGTCATTTGGATTTGATAATGAACGAAGATGCAAGAAAAAGATTTTTACTTCGTTCAAAATTTGTAAAAGAATTAAGAAATTATTTGGATAGCCATAATTTTATAGAAGTTGAAACACCTGCATTGCAAAATACAGCATCAGGCGCTACTGCTAAGCCTTTTAAAGCACATCACAATGCACATGACATGGATGTATATTTGCGTATTTCACCAGAATTAACATTGAAAAAATTAGTTATTGGTGGTTTCACAAATGTATACGAAGTTGCAAGAGACTTTAGAAATGAAGGAATGGATGCAAACCATTTACAAGATTTTACTATGGTTGAAGGTTATAGTGCATATTGGAATTACGAAGACAACATGAAATTTATTCAAGGAATGATTACTACAATTATTTCAAAATTGTATGATGGAAATTTAAAAGTCCAAATAGGAGACCAATTAATAGATTTTGACGGAGAATGGGATGTTGTAACATTCAGAGACTTAGTACTTAAAGATTGTGGCATAGATATTGATCAATTTGATACTGCTGAAAGTTTGCTTGCTGAAATTAAAAACAAAAACATACATCTTGAAGCAGACAATCTTGAATCACTTGGTAGAGGAAATTTGATTGACCAACTTTATAAAAAAGTTAGTAGGCCAAAGATAATTAAGCCAACATACTTAATAAAACATCCATCAGATTTGTCTCCACTTGCAAGAACAAATGATGAAAATCCTGCTATTTCAGATAGATTCCAATTAATAGTAAATGGACAAGAAATAGTAAATGGTTATTCAGAACTTGTTGATGCAAGAGAGCAAGAGAAGAGACTAAAGGCTCAAAGCGAATTGAAAGCAAAAGGCGATGAAGAAGCAATGAGTTATGATAAAGAATACATCAGAGCTATGGAATATGGTATGCCACCAATTTCCGGCTGGGGATTGGGAGTTGATAGATTTATGCAATTCTTGACAAATAGCCAAAATATTAGAGATGTAGTATTATACCCATTGATGAAACCACGTGAAGAAAACGGACAAGAAGAATAAAAATTTTTGTACATACGCTTCCGTAAAAATTTATAAAACATAGAGAAAAGATATATGATTAAAAAATAATAAAATAGTAGAACATGGGGATATTACTTAAGGAGAAAAATATTGATTAAAATAATACATTATTGCTGGTTTGGTGGAAAAGAACTACCAGCCAAAGTAAAAAAATGCATAAAAACTTGGAAAAAATTATTGCCGGATTATGAAATCAAAGAATGGAATGAAAACAATTTTGATATTAATTCTTGTGATTTTGTAAAAGATGCTTATGAAAGTAAGAAATGGGCATTTGTAAGTGATTATTGTAGAATACAAGCACTTTATAATGAGGGTGGACTTTATCTAGATACAGATGTAAAAATATTAAAAGATCCAAGTAAAATAATTGACCAAAAAGTTTTCTTTGGAACAGAAGATAGTGGATTTTTAGGTACAGCAGTTATTGGAACTAATGAAGTTCACAATAAATTTATGAAAGAGATACTTGATTACTATAAAGAGATAGGACACTTTTATCCAGAAAGTTCTTATTCTTATGCAAATCCTGTAATTATAAGTAAGTTGTTAAAAAAACATAAAGTTGTTGAAACAAAAAATAATATTAAAGAATATGATAATGGTGTAATTGTTTATCCAAGAGAATATTTTTATCCAATTAGTTATAACTATGCTGAAAAAAATTATACTGAAAACACTTACATGGTTCACTTATTTCATGCTACATGGACAAGCAGAGGTGAAAGAAGAACTAACTTCAATAATAGAGTTTTTGGACTTAAATTTGGAGGATTTTTAAATAGTTGTGTTAACTTTGTTGGAAATTGCAAATACAATATTTTACACACATTACGTTCATGGTTGAATTCTATTGAGCTACAATATTCAATATATTTCCATAGAAATAGAAGATTAAGAAAAATGCAAGAAGAATTAAAGAATCAATCAGCAGATTACTTGGCAATTTGTCATCCTGAATGGATTGGTGTAAAAAATGCAACAAAGGAAACGTTCCAAGATAATATTTTAGAGGTTAGAGAACAATATAATAAGTTTGAAGCTCATAAAATTGCTGAATTAATTGTAAATGCTGGAAAAAAAATGGTTGTGTTTAATGCTTTTGCACGTGGTTGGGAACTCATAATTGATGCATTAAAAGAAATAAAACCAGACATAAAAATCAAACTTCTAATACATGGCTCAAATGCTTTATTTTCTGAAGATTATGATTGGGATGTATTCAACAGAATGCTAGATTTATATGACAAAGAAAAAATTGATGAAATATCTTTTGTAAAAAAGAGCTTATATGAATTTTATAAGGCAAAGGGATATAAAACTTCATTCTTAATGAATGATGTTGTAATCGATAACAAAGAAAAGTATATGCCAAAAGAAAAAATAAATGATGGAAAAATTCGTGTAGGTCTATATGCTTCCGGAGATAGATGGGTAAAAAATACTTATAATCAAATAAGCGCAATAAGCCTACTTAATAACGCAATGCTAGATTGTATACCTATAAATCAAAAGATTTCTACAATGGCTAGAAGATATAATTTATTTTTATCTGGAGAAAGCAATAATGTTCCAAGAGAAGAATTATATAAAAGACTTGCAAGAAATAATATAAATGTATATGTTACATTTACAGAATGTGCACCTTTAATTCCTTTGGAAAGTATGGAACTTGGAACATTATGTATTACAGGAAATAATCATCATTATTTTGAGGGAACCGAATTAGAAAAATATTTAGTTGTTGACAAACCAGATGATATAATGGCAATTTATGAAAAGATTAATTTTGCTTTAGAAAATGAAGACAAGATTTGGAAACTTTATAAGGAATGGAAAAAAGATTACTCAAAAAAAGTTTCCGAAAACAAAAAAGAATTTTTGAAAATTTAATTTAAATTGAACAAATGATTAGAATATGCAAATACATAAAGGGAGAAGAAATTTAATGCTAAAAGATAACGAAAAAAATAATAAAAACTGTTCTTCGAAAAAAATTGAATTAACAGATATATTTATTTTTTGTACAATTATAATCATGTTTGTAATAAGCCTATTGTCTTTCTTTCCAGGTCTTGTAACATCAGATAATGTTGACCAAATTAATCAGGCTTTTAATAATAATTATGTTTCAGCACATCCGGTTATCCATTCTATGTTCATTGGACTTTTAACTAGACTAGGTGGACAAGGTGCTATTTGGATTCCAGGGCTTGTACAAATTTTCTTTTTTGCATTTGCTTGGACTTATATTTGCAAAGAATTTAGAAAATACAATCCAAGTGCAAAAAACAAATTATATCAATGGATTGTTACACTTATTATAGTTATACTTCCACTAAATTTCTTGTATTCTATTACTTTATGGAAAGACATAATTTACTCATATAATTTTATACTATTAGTTGGATTTATTTACATTGGAATAAAAGAAAAATTTAAATATAGTAATGGACAAATTTTCTTAATTTCACTATCTTCCGTTGCAATAATGAAATTTAGATTAAATGGATTACCAATTGGCTTTTTGACATTTGTTATGCTATTTATTTTAAATATAAAGTATAACAAAGCTAAAAAGCAAATAATTTTATTTGTTGTTAGCTTTATAATTTGTTATTTATTATTTACGATTCCAACTAAATTTGTTTATATACAGCCAAGTAAAAAATCTGAAGAAAATATTTTAACCTCAACAAAAGTATATTCTTTTGGAGCTCTTTTAAATGATGGAATTGAAATTGATGAAGAGGATAAAGAATTCTTAAATCAGATAATAAATCTTGATGATTGGAAAAACTTATATGATCCAGTAAATGGAACAGAAATGTTATTTAGTGAAAAGTATCATAGAGACATTTGGAAAAAAGAAGGCAGTATAAAAAGATTTAATGAACTATACTCTAAATATACTAAACAAAAGCCAATGACAATAATTAAACATTTTTTATCAGTGAATTCAATTTGGTGGTCTGTTAAAGAGTATGGACCAATGCATTCAATAATAATAAATAATGG
>CAYWAH010000034.1:5338-12165 GCA_964456505.1 uncultured Clostridium sp.
CAAATTACAAGTTATATTTTGATATTAGCTTTTGGCGTTGAGTTTTTAAAAACAACGGAAAAACTAAAGCAAAATAATAAAAAAGGAAAAAAAGTAAATTCAAAAACACTTGTAATTGTACCGGCATATAATGAAGCACTAAATTTAAAGAAGACAATTAATGATATAACAAACAATTCGAAATTTGATTATTTAATTGTAAATGATTGCTCAAAAGATGATACTATAAAAGTCTGCGAACAGAACAACTTTAATTATATTTCTTTACCAGTTAATTATGGTTTATCTTCTGGAATTCAAGTTGGAATGAAATATGCACTACAACATGGATATGATGTTGTAATTCAATTTGATGGTGATGGTCAACATGAAGGAAAGTTCTTAAAAACACTTTCGAATTCAGTTGCAAAAGGTGAATGTGATATTGCAATTGGTTCTAGATTTGTTACAAAAAAGAAGCCTAAAACAATAAGAATGTTTGGTAGCAATTTAATTTCTCTATGCTTGAAATTAACAACAGGAGAAAAAATATCTGATCCTACTTCTGGATACAGAGCTTATAGCAGAGACATAATAGAGATGTTTACAAAGGATTCTAGTTTAACTCCTGAACCAGATACGATTGCATATTTAATTAAAAGAGGATATAAAGTCAAAGAATTTCAAGTTGAAATGAGAGAGAGAGAATTTGGAGAGAGCTATTTAAAACCATTTAAAGCAGCACAGTATATGTGTAATATTATTTTTTCAATTTTGCTTTTTAGAAATTTTGATTAAGAGAGGAAATTATGAGTTTTAGTTTAAGAATATTGTTAATTATTTGTTCATTGTCTTTAACAATAATTTGCTATAAAAAAGTTAAACAATCCCAAATGAAAAGTGTTGAAGCGGTAAATTGGATTATTGGTAGCATTGTACTTTTTTTAATGAGCATTTTTTCAAAACCTATTATGTGGATTTCAAATAAACTTGGAATCCAATCACCTGCAAATTTTGTCTTTATGATTTTTATTGGATTTATATTAATTCAGTTATTCTGGGATGAAGTAAAGATATCAGAATTAAATGAAAAATTAAAAAGTTTAGATCATTTTACCGCATTAAAAGATTATGATGAAAATAAAAAGAAAGTAAAGACAATAAAAAAAACGGAGGAAAAAATTGAAAAAAGTAAATAATCATACATTCGCAATTTGCGCATACAAAGAGTCTAAATATTTGGAAGATTGTATTAAGTCATTAAAAAAACAAACAATAGATAGTAACATTATTATTTGTACATCGACACCTAATGATTATATTAAAAATCTTTCCAAAAAATATAATTTAAAACTTTTTATTAATAAAGGAAAATCCGGAATAGGAAATGATTGGAATTTTGCTGTTTCTAAAGTTAAAACAGATTTATGCACTATTGCGCATCAAGATGATATTTATGAGAAAAATTATTTGGAAGAAATAATAAACGCTTGCCAAAAATATTCTTCTGATAGTTATTCAATTGTGTTTGGAAATTATAGAGAATTAAAAAACGGAAAAGTTATAGATAAAACGATAAATCTTAAAATTAAAGAAATGTTACAAAAAAAATTGATTAAACATGGAGATAAAAAAAGTGCGAGAATCAGAGTTTTAAAGTATGGAAATTCAATTTGTTGTCCTTGTGTTACTCTTAATAAAAAAGTGGTAGGAGATAGACCATATTGCACTAACTTTAAATCAAATATTGATTGGGAAACATGGTACAACTTTGCTGTTTTAGATAAAAGATTTATATACCTAAATAAGGAAATTATGGAACATAGAATACATGAAGATTCTACTACATCTGAATTAATAGAAAATAATGAAAGAATAAATGAAGATTATGAAATGTTCTTAAAATTTTGGCCAAAGCCTATTGCAAAATTTTTTATGTATTTTTATAAAAATGCAGTAAAAACAAATGGATAAATAAAACGAAATCTGATTTTAGAATGGGAGATAATAATTATGAAAAAAAGTACGAATAACAATAATACATTCGAAAAAGTAACTATTATTATTCCTGTTTACAATTCAGAAAAATATATTGGAAGATGCATTGATAGTGTTTTAAATCAAACTTTTCAAAATTTCAAAATTATATTGATAAATGACGGATCTAAAGATAATTCTCTAAAAATTTTAAATGAATATAAAAAGAAATACCCAAATAAGATTGAAGTTGTAGATCAAAAAAATATGGGTGTTGCTAAAACTAGAGATAAAGGCGTACAACTTGCAAATAGTAAGTATGTTATGTTTATTGACAACGATGATTTTATTGATAAAGATTATATTGAAACCTTTTATAATAAAGCTGAAAAAGGAAAATATGATATTGTAATAGGTGGATATAAAAGACCAAATTCAAAAGGAAAAATTATCAGAAAAGTTAAAGTTGTACCTAATAATTTTTTTAAATATGTTATTATGGCACCATGGTCAAAAATATATAATAGAGAATTTATTTTGAAAAATGGTTTGAAATTTCTTTCATATAAAATGGGAGAAGATGTTTATTTTAATTTAAAAGCTGTTATTAGTACTAAAAAAATTGGCTATGTAGATTATTGCGGATACAATTGGTTCTTTAACGAAAATAGTGTCTCAAATACAACACAAAGAAGTTTTAAAAATGTTGATGTAAATTTCATATTAAATAGTTATTATAATGAAATAAAGGATTTACCAGATTTCAAAAAAGAATATGAAAATATCGAAAGATTTTTTGTAAATTATGTTGTATGGTATTTGTCTTTTACAACAAAACACATTGAATATAAAAATATTTCTGATGAATATGATAAATGTTTTGAATGGCTTGAAAAACATTTTCCAAACTATAAAAAGAACAAATTAATTAGATTAAATAAACCAAAAGAATATGAATTTTATGTTAGAGCATTAACTGTTGCATTTATGTTCTTCCACAAAATTCATCTAGGGAAAATTGTAGTTTATTTATATAGTAGAATTTAATCACAAAAAAGACTTAATTAATTACTTTAATTAAGTCTTTTTTTGTGTTTCATATTTAATTATTTTACACTTCCATGATGATTGGTAAGATCATTGGATTACGCTTTGTTCTATCAAATACAAAATCACGAACATCATCTTTTAAAGTAGATTTTATTGTTGACCAATCTGTTACGTGATTGTTTTCAAGTAAAGAAATTTCTTCTCTGATAAATGACTTAACATCTTCCATCAAATTTTCGCTTTCTTTTACATAAACGAAGCCTCTTGAAATTACATCAGGTCCAGATACAATTTCTCCAGATTGGCTATCCATTGTCATAACAATTACGATTAAACCATCTTGTGATAAGTGTTGTCTATCTCTTAAAACAACATTTCCAACATCTCCTACACCAAGACCATCAACCATTACTCTTCCTGAAATAACGTGACCATTCAATTCAGCAGAATTTTCATCAACCTCTAGAATTCTACCATTTACTGAAAGGAATATGTTATCCTTTGGAATACCCATAGAAATTGCTGTATCTCTGTGAGCCATAAGTTGTCTAAATTCACCATGAACAGGCATAAAGAATTTTGGTTTTGTTAAAGCAAAAATTAATTTTTGTTCTTCTTGGCAAGCATGTCCTGAAACGTGTACATCAGCTAAAGCACTATATACAACTTCTGCACCGATTTTCATTAATCTATCAATAACTTTTGAAACAGATTTTTCGTTTCCAGGAATAGGGTTAGCTGAAATAATAACCAAATCGTTTCCTGTAATTGTAACTTGCTTATGTTCGCCATTAGCCATACGAGTAAGTGCAGACATTGTTTCGCCTTGAGAACCGGTAGTGATTACTACAAGCTCATCATCTTTGTAATTTTTAATCATATCAATATCAATGAACAAATCATCAGGAGCATCAATATAATTTAATTCTCTTGCAGCATCAATCATGTTTATCATGCTTCTACCAGATATAGCAATTTTTCTACCATATTTTATAGCAGAATTTACAATTTGTTGAACTCTGTGAACATTTGAAGCAAATGTTGCAACAACAATTCTTTTCTTACAATTATCAAATAAACTATCAAAAACAGGTCCGATAGATTTTTCAGACATTGTAAATCCTTTTCTTTCAGAGTTTGTACTGTCTGCTAATAGAAGCAAAATTCCTTCATTTCCAAGTTCAGCAATTCTACCGAAATCCATTCTTTGACCATCGATAGGGGTATAATCTACCTTAAAATCTCCAGTGTGTAAAACGATACCAACTGGTGTGTGAATTGCAAGCATGCAAGCATCAGGAATACTATGTGTACTTCTAATAAATTCCACTTGCATTTTTCCTGTATTGATAACATCTCCTGCTTCAACTACATTTAACTTTGCTCTTGAAAGCAAATGATGTTCATCCAACTTATGCTCGATAAGTTTAGCACTTAATTTTGTAGCATATATTGGGATGTTAACTTGTTCAATTAAATAAGGTATTGAACCAATATGATCCTCGTGACCATGTGTAATAAACAATCCCTTGATCTTATCTTTATTCTTTATAATATAAGAAAAATCAGGTATTACAAGGTCTACACCAAGCATATCATCATCAGGAAATTCCAAACCGCAATCTACTAAAATCATTTCATCTTCGTATTCGAATACAGTAATATTTTTTCCGATTTCGTCAAGACCACCTAAGGGAATAACCTTTAATTTGCTCTTTTTCAAACCTACATCAAAAGCAGGATTTTTAAATGATTTTTTATGAACAAAATTTTTATTATTGTTCAATTTCTTTTCTGCGTTTACAGAATTGTTTTGCTTTTTATCCATATTCTTATGGACTTTTTTGTAATTTCTTCTTTTTGTGTTTGTATCATTTTTAGATACAAAACTATCTTTAGTTGTATTTTCCATAATTCTCCTTTCATTAGATTTACCTTACATGAAAAAACATGCGAAAAAATGCTATTTCATTATTTAAGAATTTAAAACAATATATCCATTGCTTAATTTAGTACAAAACAATGTTTAAAATAATAAATAAGTAAAAATAGCTAAATAGTATAAATAAGGCTAAATAAACATAATACAAAAATTGTAAAACATAAAAATAACCACATAAAAAGTATGCAAACAATCCATTATCTCAAGACCATTTACAAAATTATTAACTATTTATCTCATTTTTTAACATATAAAATAAAATCTCTTCTTTACCTCTCGGGTAACAACTGGTTCTTATTATACAATAAAAAATACACAATGTCAATTTTTTTCAACAAATTGCTTGCATTAGTTTGGAAATTATGGTATTATATCAATTGTATCCTTGCTTACCTAGCAGGTAGGCTATATCTATGAGGAGGTGAAAATATGAATAAGTATGAAAGCATAATTATTGTTAATCCATCAGTTGATGATGACAAATTAAAGAGTTTAAAAGATGACATTACAGCATTGATTAACAAAGATGGAAAGCTTGAAAAAATTGAAGACATGGGTAAGAAAAAATTAGCTTATGAAGTTAAGAAAAATTCTGAAGGTATCTATGTTAAATTTTTATTTGAAGCAAATCCAACTCTAATTACTGAATTAGAGAGAAACTACAGAATAATTGATGAAGTAATAAAATTCATTGATGTAAAAGTAGAAGAATAATTCACAAAATTTTGAAAGTAACCTAAATAAAAAATGAAAGGTAATAAAAGATGAATAAAGTAGAATTATTAGGAAGATTAACAAGAGATCCAGAAGTAAGATATACACAAACAAACAATACATTGGTTGCAAATTTTTCAATTGCAGTAAATAGAAGATTTGCAAAAGAAGGAGACCCAGTTACAGCTGATTTCTTCAACATTGTTGCTTGGAATAAAACTGGAGAATTTGTTAGCAAATATTTCAAAAAAGGACAACAAGTTGCTGTAGTTGGAAGACTACAAAACAGAAATTGGGATGACCAAAATGGTCAAAAGCACTATGCTACAGATGTTATTGCTGAGGAAGTTTATTTCACTGATAGCAAAAAAACAGATTCTGATAGTGCTAACTTTAATGGAACATTTGGTGCAGATGCATCAAATGCAGGTAGTGCCGATACTTCAGATTTTGAAACAACAACTGGAAATGACCTACCATTCTAATCAATTTTAAATTTTAAAGATTGGGGGAAATATAAATGGCAGATAAGAGAAAAATGAACAGAAATAGAGATAAAGACTATGATGATGATTATAAAGCAAAAAGAATCAGAAAAAAAGTATGTCCATTATGTGCTGATAAAAATTTAGTTCTTGATTTTACAGATGCTGAACAATTAAAGAAATTTGTAAATGAAAAGGGTAAGATTTTACCTAGAAGAACAACTGGCGCATGTGCTAAACATCAAAGAGATATTACTACAGCTGTTAATAGAGCAAGACATATTGCAATTTTACCATATTCACAAAATTAGTTTTTATTTACAAAATTATTTAAAAAAAAGTCGTGGATTTATTCCACGACTTTTTTGTGGCTTGAATGCATATAATAAAATAGAAAGGATTTTTAAAATGAAAAATTTAGTTTTTAGAGGAGCAGGTATTGCTCTTGTAACTCCATTTACATATGATAATAAAATCAATTATGATATGCTTGAAAAAATAATTGAAATGCAAATAAAAAATAAAGCAGATGCTTTAATTGTGTGTGGTACTACCGGCGAATCTGCAACACTTTCTAGTAGTGAGAAGAGAGATTTAATAAAATTCGTTGTGAAAAAAGCAAATAAAAGAATTCCGATAATTGCTGGAACTGGTTCTAACAATACTTTTCAAGCAATAGA
>CAYWAH010000035.1:0-11399 GCA_964456505.1 uncultured Clostridium sp.
TCAAGTTTATAAAATGTCGCAGAATTAAGTTTGAGTAATAATTGCGTTTTAACGTTGTTGAACTTCAATGAAAATGTCCTTAGATGTACAGCAAGTACGCCTCGTACATCTTTCATCTCGTTCGCCTAGTTAAAGCCACAATTCTTACTCAAACAAAAATAATTGATTTTAATAAAAGCGTACAAAAGAAGGAGTATTAAAATGAAAATAACATATATAAAGTTTCCTAAAAAGAAAAAAGATGAAAATGTTGTTTTGATGAAACATTTAAGAAACAGAAGCAAAATTTTTGACATGAGCAAAAAGTTTAGAATGATGAAACAAAAAAATGACAACAATTTTATGAGTCAATTGAACAATGAATATGTAAATAGATTTTTAAATAATTTACATAAAATAGAAAAGAATGCAAGTGCAAAGAAAAAGCAACTAACTTTATTTGTGCTTTCTTTAATGCTTGTTACTGCCGGATATATGAATTATACGAATTCAATAAGAACAAAATTGGCTGAAGGAAATGAATCAAACTTGGGAGAGGCAATGCTTGTTAATTCAAATGTAATTTCTGAAAATACCAATGCATATACTAGCGAAATTGCATTACAAGATAAAACTGAAAGCAATGAAGAAGATATGAATAAAAAAGATGATGATAGCAAAACAAAAGAAAACGAAAATAACGAAGCGGATAATAAAACAATTGAAACTGCTACATCAACTATAAAAGAACAAAATGTTGCTCAAAGTGATTCTAATGATAAACAAAACAAAATAAATGACTATTTTACAGAAACGAAACTTGAAAGAGATAAAATGTTTTCTGAAATGATTGAGTCATATCAAAAAATTATTGATGGTAATAATTCGTCACAAGATCAAAAGAATGAGGCTTTAAATCAAATAAAAGCGATTAATGAAAAGAAAGAATCTATTGCAACAATTGAGAATTTATTTAAAACTAAAAACTTCGAAAATTCTGCAGTAATAATAAATGATAGTAGTGTTAACATAATAATAAAATCTGATAAAGATCTAACCAAGGAAGAGGTTGCACAAATACAAAATATAGTTACAAGAGAACTAAAATGTGAGATTGAGGACATTCATATAATGACACATAATTAGCAAACGTCAAGTAGAAATGAAAAAACATAATCAACAAACAAATTTTTTTGAAACTTTTGTTTGACAACACATTTATTTTATGATATACTTTTGCCAAGTTATAATGAGGAGGTTATCATGAATAAATCTGTTAGAGATGAAAATGGTTTAAATAAACGTGAAAGAGACATTTTAAAATATATTCAAAAAGAAATGGCTACAAAAGGATACGCACCTTCAGTAAGAGAAATAGGTAAAGCTGTAAAATTAAGTTCTACAGCAACAGTTCAAGGATATTTAAAAGAGCTTGAAAGTAAAGGATTTATTAAAAAAGAAAATCAAAAAGGTAGAACTCTAAGACTATTAAGAGATTCAAAGGGAGAGGATGTTAATTCTCAACCAGATAGTGATGGAAAAGATTACTATAATGATAAAGAATTGGTTGATGTACCTGTAATAGGAAGAATTACCGCAGGACAACCTATTCTTGCTGTTGAAAATATTACAGATACTTTCCCAATCCCAGTTGATTTTGTAGGAAATGCTGAAAGCTTTATGTTAACAGTAAGAGGCGAAAGTATGATTGAGGCTGGTATTTTTGATGGAGATTATATTTTAGTTAGAAAACAAAATACTGCTGAAAATGGAGAGATTGTTGTTGCTCTTATTGAAGATGAAGCAACTGTAAAAACTTTCTACAAAGAAAAAAATTATATTAGATTACAACCAGAAAATAGTACAATGGATCCTATAATTGTACCAGATTGCAAAATTCTAGGTAAGGTAATTGGTGTATTTAGAAAACTATAGAAGAAATTTATAAAATACTTTAAAGATAAAGTGTTAGATTTGCACGAAAATATTTTAAAAGGGAATTAAACATTATGAGTAGAATGAAAACATTTTTTAGGTATTTTATAATATTTATCTTGTTCTATATAGTTTCTGATATAGTATCATATCAACTTATAAAATCGACCTATATTGCTAGAAATGCAGAAATAAATAACAATTCAACATCTCTAAAGATAGAAGTAACTGATTTTAAATCAACAATTACAAATGGTTACCTTAAAGGCAAAATTACAAATATATCAAATGAAGCGATAACAGATAAATTTCTTAAACTAGATTTTATTAGCCCTAATGGTGTAAATGTTGGTACGAAATATATTGACTTCGGAAGTCTTGCTCCAGGAGAGTCAAAAGATTTTGAAACTCGATTTAATTTTGATAATGTAAAAAGTGCAAATGTTAGCACTATTGATAAAGTCGATTTACCTAATATTGAAGATTTAGATTTTACATGGGATGATTTAAAATTAAATAAAACAAATTTAGGAGTAGTATTGTTTGCTGTATTTGTATTCTTTGGGACAGATATTGTAGCATTGTTATAACGAAACGAATTAAAGAAATAGATATATCAATAAAAGAACTAGTTTATAGGCTCTTTTATTGATATTTTTTTATATAAATGATAAAATAAGATTGCTTTAAATATGAGATACTTAAATGCAATTGTATTTAATTTTAATTTATGAGAGGAATAAAAATTGGAAGACTTTATTGAACAATATAATAAATATGGATTTAAAAGCAATTTGAAAATAAATGAACCTATGAAAAATCATACGAGTTTTAAAGTTGGAGGAAATGCTGATATTTTTATTAATGTTGCAAATAAAGATGAGTTAATAAAAATACTTGAGCTTGTATATGCTTCAAAATTGCCACTAACTATTGTCGGAAATGGTACAAATTTGCTTGTTAAAGATAGTGGTATAAGAGGAATTGTATTAAAGTATTGCGAAGATAGTTACCAATTAGATGGAACTAATATTAATGTATCTGCAGGAATGTTAAATTCTAAACTATCTTATATTTTGCTAGAAAATAATTTGAGTGGATTTGAATTTGCTTCTGGAATTCCAGGTAGCATTGGTGGCGCAATATATATGAATGCCGGCGCTTTTGGAAGCGAAATGAAAAATATAGTTCAGAGTGTTACTTTCCTTGACTTAAATGATAAAAAAATATATACTTATTATAATACAGATTGTAAATTCGATTATAGAGAAAGTGTATTTCAAAATAAAAATATTATTATTTTAAGCACTATTCTTAATTTACATAATGACGAAAAAGAAAATATTAAATCTAAAATGGATGAATATTTTGAGAAAAGAAAAGCAACTCAACCTATTGATAAACCAAGTGCAGGAAGCACTTTTAAAAGAAATGAAAATTTTGTTACTGCAAAACTTATTGATGATGCAGGATTAAAAGGATATAAAATAGGTGGAGCAGAAGTTTCTACAAAACATGCAGGATTTATTGTGAATGATGGAAATGCAACAGCAGATGATATTTTAAATCTTATAGATTATGTAAAGAAAGTAATATATGAAAAATACAATGTAAAAATAGAGAACGAAGTGAGGATTATTGGCTAATGAATGGCTTTTTATTATGGTTTAATTCACATACAAAAATGAAAAGATGGATATTCCTTATGCTTATAGGTATTTTACTTATTTGCTATGGAATAAGTAAAATAATTGTTACAGATGTTATACCATCTGCTTTTGATATTGTTAAAATAGCATTGTCATTTGCGCTTGGTGTTACATTTGCAATTGTTTCTATTGTTCATTTACAAAAAAGAACAATGGAACTTCTTATTGAAAATAGCGATACGAGAGATGAAACAAACAATGTAAACAGATTAATTTTTAATAAAAAAGTTTATAATCAAGGACCTAAGATAGTTGTAATTGGAGGAGGCAGTGGCCTTAATACTGTATTAAGAGGACTTAAAAATTACACTGATAATATTACTGCTATTGTTACAGTTTCAGATTATGGCGAAACACCTACTGATTCTAGAAAAGCATTAAAAATACTTCCAATGGATGACATTAGTGAGAGTTTAGCTGCACTTTCTTATGATGAAAAAGAAATGACTAAACTTTTAAATTATAAATTTGAGCAAAGCAAACTTAAAGATTTGAAATTTTCAGATATTTACTTTTTAGCAATGAACAATATTAAAAAGAATTTTACAAAATCTATTGAATGTTCTCAAAGTATATTTAATATTACAGGTAAAGTTTTACCTGTTACTCTTGATGCAATAAATATTTGTGCAGAACTTGAAGATGGTAGCATTGTTCAAAGCAGAGATGAGATACCAGAAATAGTTAGCAAAACAGGCAAGAGAATTGGTAGAATATTTATTAGCCCTACAAATACAAAGGCTGCACCAGGTGTACTTGAAGCAATTAAGGAAGCTGATGCAATCGTAATTGGACCTGGAAGTTTGTACACTAACGTTATTCCTAATTTACTTGTTAGAGGTATTGCAAAACAAATTAAAGATTCTAACGCAATAAAAATTTATGTAAGTAACATCATGACTGAACAAGGTCAAACAGATGATTATACTTTGTCTGATCATATTAAAGCGATTCAAGAGTATATTGGAAAAGATATAATTGATTATTGCATTTATGATACGGGAGAAATTGTACCAGAATTTATTCATAAATACAATTTAAAAGGAGCAGATGTTGTATTACCAGATACTCAAAATTGCAAAGCTCTCGGAGTAAAATTAATTCAAAGAAATCTTTCTGTAATTGATGGGGACTCTATAAGACATGACTCAGATGTAATAGCATCTACAATTATACAACTAGTATGCGATGAACTAGAATTCAAAGACATGGAAAATGATAGCCAATACATGATGCTTAGCTCAAAGTTGATTGAAACTAAAAGAGAAAGAAAGAGAAGAGAGAAAAGAGAAAAGAAATTCTTAAAATCTGGAAGAAAGCAATTCGAAAGAAAGAGCCCAGATATTAAAAGCAAATTTATGAGTAAATATGATGATAGAATGAAATCAATAAAAGATAGTGATACTATGAGCAAAGACAATAAAAGATTAAAAGTCGAAAAGGCAACAGAAAAAGAATTGCTTGAACATGTATCAAAAATTGGAATTGGAAAAGAAGATAAAAAGAAGAAAAAATAATTATTGCTTTTGATAACAAGAGATATGAAATGTAATTTAAATTTATTTAGCAGTTAAATATAAAAATTTAGACTTTTTAATATATTAAAAATTTTTATTTTGCAAAAGAAATAATATAAGGAGAAACTAATGAAAGAATGGTTAATAACTAATGGTATTGGAGGGTTTGCATCTTCAACCGATAAAGGTGGAATGAATACTAGAAGATACCATGGACTTTTAATTGCACCACTTACGCCACCAAGACAGCGAACCTTGATTCTGTCAAAAGTTGATGAAAGCATAGAAATAAATAATAAGAAATATGATTTGTTTACAAATGAATGCAATGGCGAAATTTCAACTGGATATAAGTATCAAGTTGACTTTAAGAAAGAATTATTTCCGATATATACTTTCAAGGTAGATGGAGTTATCATTCAAAAAACTATTTGTATGGTATATGGCAAGAATGCTGTAGTTGTGCAATATAAGGTTGCTAATAAAAACGTTCAGACAAGACTTAATTTAACACCTATTATAAATTTTAGAGATTTTCACTCTGAATATCATGATGAAAAATTTAAATTTAGTCAAAAAGCATATGTAAGTAGAAGTTCTGTTGATTTCACTGGAAAGGGTAAAGTAAACATATTCGTAAGTGATTCAAAATATGAAAAATACAATTCAAATATTTTTTACAATATGTATTACAGAACTGAAAAATATAGAGGATTTGATTATATTGAAAATCATTTAATACCTGGAACATTTACTATTGATATAAAACCAAATGAAGATAAAGTAATTACATTTGTTTGTGCGCTTGATGGAAGAAATGGATTCTCAATTAATGAAATAAAAAAAATAAGTTCGGAACAAATAATTAAAGAAGAAGAAGCAAGAATAAAAAATGAAATTGAAAAATCAGGTCTATTAGAAAAAAATAGCAACTTGGATTTAAATAGTGATAATGAAATTAGCACAGAAGATGATGAAATATATAAAGACTTAGTAAATAAGTTTATTATCGCAAGTGATAATTTTATTGTATACAGAAGATTTAGAAAATTGCATACTATTTTTGCCGGTTATCCTTGGTTTATGGACTGGGGAAGAGATTCATTTATTTCGTTTGAGGGACTTTTACTTGTACCTAAAAGATATGAAATTGCAAAACAAGTATTGCTTACATTTGCTTATAAGATAAAAGATGGTTTAATCCCAAATGGCTTTAATGAATATGATGGAAGCCCAATGTATAATAGTGTCGATGCTTCACTTTTATTTATTGACTGTGTTGGCAAATATTTAAAATATACAGGTGATTACAATTTTGTTAAAAATAAATTATATAAAATAATGAAATCAATTATTGATAATTACATTGATGGAATAAATATCGATGACAATAATATTTATCTAGATACAAAAGATTATTTACTTGTTTCTGGAACAGACAACACGCAAAATACTTGGATGGATGCTAAAGTAAATGGAAAGCCTGTTACACCACGTAATGGAAAAGCCGTTGAAATAAATGCTATGTGGTACAATGCTTTAAAAGTAATGCAAGATATTAATTCACATTGGAAGAGAACTATTTCAAATATGGAATATTCTTATATTGCAAAAAAATGCAAAGCATCATTTGAAAAAACATTTTATAATGAAAATAAGAAATGCTTATATGATGTAATACTTGTAGATAAAGATGATTTTGGAACAAACAATATTGGAGCAGATGACAAAATTAGGCCAAATCAATTATTTGCAATTTCTATGCAATATCCAGTAATTGACTGTGATTCTCAAATTGCAAAGGAAATATTTGTAACAGTTACAAAGAAATTGTTTAACAAATATGGATTGCGTACACTTGCCAAAGATGAAGAAGGATATGTTGAAAAATATGAAGGAAATCCTGTTCAAAGGGATAGTTCATATCATCAAGGACCTACATGGCCTTGGCTATTAGGCCCTTATTATGATTCAATTAAGAATTTAATTAAAAATGAATCGAATGAAGAAGAAAAAGAAGGTCTTGAAAAAATACTAATGAAATTTAGAATTAATGTTTCAATTACATTTTTGAATGAATTAGTTAATGGAAATACTATTGGAAGTATTTCAGAAATATACGATTCAGATGAAATAGGCAAAGGCAAAGGAGCATTCGCTCAAGCATGGAGCGTTTCAGAGGTATTTAGAATAATTTTTGGAGTGTAAAGAAATGGTTTATTTAATATTTGGAAAGGATAATTATCTTAAAGAACAATTCATTAAAAAAATTAAGAAAGATTTTGATGAATTGCAAATCGGAATCAACTACATATTGATAGATGCTTCAAATGTTAATAATATTATTTCAGATATTGAAACACCTGCTTTTGGATATGATAAAAAACTAATTATTGCTAAAAATACATCTCTATTTTCAAAGGGAAATAGTTTTGCAGAAACAGTTGCCGAATATTTAAAAAATAATGATACCGAAAATGTTGAATTAATTTTCGATGAAGAGAGTGCTGAAAAAAATGCTTTATATAAAACGATAGAAAAAGTTGGACAAGTTAAGGAAGTTAAAGAACTTACATTTCCAGAGTTAATAAACGAGGTAATTAAAATTGCAAAATTGTACAATGTAAACATAAATTCTGCAAACGCACAGTATTTTGTTGAATGTGTCGGAACAAATATGTCTGACGTAATTAATGAAATTCGTAAGTTGATTGAATATGCAGGACCACGGAAATGAAATAAAAAAGGAAGACATAGACGCATTAACAATAAAAAAGACTGAAAGCATAATATTTGATCTGACTGACAATCTTGGAAAAAAGAATGTGGCAAAGGCCATTAAAATTTTAGATGACTTAAAATCAAACAAAGAGCCTATGCAAAAGATTCTAGTTTTGCTTTATGGACATTTTAAAAAACTTTATATTACTAGTTTAAGTACTGCACAAAATGTTGCTAAAAATTTGAATTTAAAACCTAATCAAACTTTTTTGATTAGAAAATATCAAGCACAAGCAAGATATTTTAAGCCAAATGAATTAAGAAAAATACTTAATGAATTTATCATGCTTGATGAAAATTCAAAAAATGGTAATATTGATATTGATGTTGGAATGACTGCAATAATTTGTAGATACTTTTAAGTATATAAATGCCTTTATAGGAAATAATTTCTATAGAGGTATTTTTTATGGAAGAAAATTTTAGAACAGATCTTGCTGATGAAAGATTGGCAGATGTAAAAGTTAGAAAAAATGTAATTGATGGAATTGAACAGAATGTTACTAAATATAGCAGAAAAATAAAGGTAATTGAAACCAAAGTTTTAAATGAAAATGGAAGCAAACTTATTTCAAAACCTATTGGAAATTATACTACTATTGCTTTTGAAGATAAAAATATTGTTTCAAAAACAAATTTTCAAAAATTAAAAAAGGCTTTTTATAAAGTACTACAAAAATATTTAGAATTTGAAGGACCTATATTAGTAGTCGGGTTAGGAAATAAAGAGATGTCAGCAGACTATTTAGGACCAAAAGTAATAGATGATATTGATGTACATGTAGCAGTAAAAAATTCTTTAACTGGCAATGAAATAGAAAAATCTAAAAGAATAGTATATGCAATTTCTCCAGGCGTTATTGGAACCACTGGTATGGAAACTTCAGATATAATAAATGGAGTAATTTCGAAAGTTGATGTTTCAGGTATAATTATAATTGATTCATTAAAGTCGCAAAATGTTTCAAGACTATTTAAAACAATACAGATCACAGATACTGGAATTACGCCAGGTGCAGGAGTAGGGAACAGAAGAAAAGAAATAAGCTCTTCTACAACAGGAAAAAAAGTAATAGCAATAGGTGTGCCAACAGTAGTAGATACGCAAACTATTATTTCAGATACTATTGAAATATTGTCAAATAGAATAAAAGAATTTAGCTTTATGAATGAGTTAAGTTTTGATGAAAAAAATAAAATATTGCGAAGTGCTTTGGAGGACAACGACGGAAAAATGGTAGTTATGCCTAAGGAGATTGATTGCTTAGTTGATAATATGAAAGATGTTATCTCTTATGGAATAAATAATGCCGTTTAAGATTTATACTTAAACGGCTGATTCTAAAATATTATTGCTCTCAAAATATCAAGTATAATTAAATGTGCTGGATAGAATATGTAGAAGAACATTTTACACTCTTTCCCTTTTTTGCCATTGTACAATAACATAAGTATTGATGGAATAAATGTAAATATTGTTAAGTAAATTACATTGTAAGTTTTAATAACTCCAATTAAATCAACATATTTTAACAAAGACATTCCAAACATTATCATTAAAAACGACATAACTGAATATTTAGATACTTTTACTTGCTTTATGCTTGAATATTGTTTATCAACAATTTTTGTTTGATATGGATAAAAGATGTGAATTAACAAAATTAGTAAAATTCCCCATGAACCATAATCTGTGTTTATTGCTTGACAAAGTATAATTATTAAAATAATATAAATGAATTTAACAATATTAAAAAATAATACTTTGTTTTTTGAAATTATATTCTTTGATTCGTTTTTAGGTATGACTTCTTTTGCCTTTGAAAGTATTGGAACTCTTTTTTTGTTTTTCAAAAATAAAAAGTATTTGTTTCCATGTAATTCTATATACATATCATAAAGCGCAAGCACAGCCAATCCAAAAAATAAAGTAACAAAAATATTTAAAATAGTAGGATCTACTTTTTTATTTAAAATTGAAAATGGCGCTTGCGAAATTGCTGCGAATATAAGCATTCTAAGCATATACTTTTTTAAATTATGTGTGTGTCTATATCCAATAACAAGTTGAAATGCAAATAATGGAAAAGCAATTCTTCCTATTATGTTCAACCACGAAAAATTTCCTATCAAAGCATCACCCGAATGATCCATAAGCATTGTTATAACCGCAATCATTTTTAAAATAAAACTTGACATAAATACCCCTTTCTAATTTAAGTATTCTTGAAAAGGAAAACTTTTCAACTGAATTTTCTTACTATTCAAATAACTTAACTCATTGTTATCAGAAAAATTGAATGTTATTTGATAACTACATAAAGCCTGGCTATAAACTTTAAATTTTTTATTGATTTCATAACTTCCATACTTTCCATCTCCAAGAATAGGTAATCCTGCAAAAGCAAGATGAGCACGAATTTGATGTGTTTTACCATTTGAAATATTTACTTTTAATAAAGATAAATTTTTCTCTTTATTCTGATCAATTAAAGTATATGATGTTTGAATTTTTGATGCACCTTTTTTAGGTTCTTTTGAAATGTAAACTATCGATTTTTTTCTGTCTTTAAATAAATAAGCATTTAGTGTAGCATCTTTTTTAGGTATCCCATAGCAACACGCAATATATGTTTTTTCAATTTCTTCATCAATAAATGCCTTGTGAATTATGTCTAATGCTTCTTTATTTTTAGCAAAAATTACAAGACCAATAGTGTTTCTGTCTATTCTATGGCATGGTTCAAGAAATTTGTATTTGTTTTTCTCAATAGATGATAGTGAATATTCTCCACAAACCTCAAGATTTTTAGGTTTGTTAAAAACAACGATATTGTCATCTTCATAGGCTATTGGAATATTGATATTTTTATCAAAACCATTTAGAGTACTGCCATCTAAATAGATTTCAATTTCATCATCTTGATGAACATTTACATTTGAATTAATACGCTTTCCATTAATTTTAATATCTTTCTTTCTTAACACCTTATAGATGGCATTAATCGAAAGAGAGGGATATTTTGAAGTAAGGAAAGTGATTAATTTTTTATTATCATCTTTATTTTCAACTTTAATTTTTTGCATAATATTTTTCCTTTTAGTTAAATTATTTTTGTGTAAATTTGATGTAATTGATTGATAGCAATCAAAACAATTATATAATTTATGATAAAAAAAATCAATATTTTTTAAAAGTAAATATTGACAAATGTGAATCAATATTGTACAATATCAATTGTCGACGAAATAAGCTGGCAAATAATTTTTATAATGCAGGTGTAGTTCAATGGTAGAATGTCAGCCTTCCAAGCTGAAAATACGGGTCCGATTCCCGTTACCTGCTCCAATGTTGAGGTTAGTCGGACAATGTGTGACCTCTAAAAAAGCGATACTTCGGAATTCTTTCCGAGGTATTTTTTGTACCTCGTTTTGCAAAACAATGTATTTGTCTTGCAGAAAGGAGTAAAAAGTGATA
>CAYWAH010000036.1:0-10446 GCA_964456505.1 uncultured Clostridium sp.
AACAATTACTAGAAGCTGGTGTTCATTTTGGACATCAAACTAGAAGATGGGATCCAAGAATGAGTGAATACATATTCCAAGCTAGAAATGGTATTCATATCATAGATCTACAAAAAACTTCTAAAAAAATTGACGAAACTTATGAGTTCGTTAAAGAACAAGCAGAGGAAGGAAAAACATTCTTATTTGTAGGAACAAAGAAACAAGCACAAGAATGCACAAAGGAAGCTGCTGAAAAGTGTGGAATGTACTATGTTAACCAAAGATGGTTAGGTGGAACATTAACAAACTTTAAAACAATTAGAACTAGAGTTCAAAGATTACAACAACTTGAAATGATGGAAGAGGATGGAACTTTTGAAGTTCTTCCAAAGAAAGAAGTTGTTTTACTTAGAAAAGAAAAGGATAAATTAGAGAAGAACTTAGGCGGAATTAAAGATATGACATCACTTCCTGATGTTATGTTCGTAGTAGATCCTAAGAAAGAACATATTGCAATATTAGAAGCAAGAAAATTAAACATTCCAATTATTGGTTTAGTTGATACAAACTGCAATCCTAATGATGTAGATTATGTTATCCCTGGAAATGATGACGCAATCAGAGCTGTTAAATTAATAACAGATGTTATTGCAAATGCAATCATTGAAGGAAAACAAGGTGAAAGCCTTGAAAACGATGCTGAAGCAGAAGAAGTTCCAACAGAAGAAAATGCTGAAGCAGAGAGCATTGAAGAAGTAGTTGCTCAAGATGAAGAAGATTCAGAAGAAAATAAATAATTTTTAATAAAATTATAATGGAGGTAATAATTATGGTATCAGCACAACAAGTTATGGATTTAAGAAAAAAGACTGGCGCAGGCATGATGGAATGCAAAAAAGTTCTTACTGAAGCTGATGGTGATGAAGAAAAGGCAATAGAATTATTACAAGAAAGAGGAGTTCTTAAAGCTGCTAAGAAAGC
This sequence comes from uncultured Clostridium sp., assembly GCA_964456505.1. Classification (GTDB taxonomy): domain Bacteria; phylum Bacillota; class Clostridia; order TANB77; family CAG-508; genus CAG-793. Next base: position 964 of record CAYWAH010000036.1, read on the forward strand.
AGGAAGAGTTGCTGCAGAGGGAATTGTTAAAGTATATATTACTGATGACAAAAAAGTTGGAGCAATTGTTGAAGTAAATAGTGAAACAGATTTTGTTGCACAAAACGAAGAATTCCAAAACTTTGTAAGCAATATTGCTAAACAAGTTGCTGAAAATAATCCAAAAGATGTTGATGAATTATTAGCACAAAAATCAATTGCTGATAATACAAAAACAGTTCAAGAGGTTTTAACAGCACTTATTGCAAAGATTGGCGAAAACTTATCAGTTAGAAGAATTGCTAGATTTGAAACAAACGGAATGCTAGCTAGTTATATACATGGTGATGGACAAATCGGTGTTTTAGTTGATATGGATACAGATGATGCACAACTTGCAAAAGATATTTGTATGCAAATAGCAGCATCTAAACCAGAATACTTAAATGAAGAAGATGTTCCAGAAGATAGAGTTAACAAAGAAAAGGAAATTTTAAAAGCTCAAGTTATTAATGAAGGAAAACCTGAAGCAATAGCTGAAAAAATAGTTCAAGGTAGATTAGGTAAATTCTATGGTGAATATTGCCTAGTTGATCAAGAATTTGTTAAAGATCCAAGCATGAAGATTAAAGATTTATTAGCAAGCAAGAATTCTAAAGTTAACAGATTCGTTAGATTTGAAAAAGGCGAAGGAATTGAAAAGAAAGAAGAAAATTTTGCTGAAGAAGTTGCTAAGCAATTAAATAACTAATATTTAATTATTTTAAAGGAAAGAAGGTATCGAAATGGCATCAAAAGGAGCAAGAGAGCATATTACTCTAGAGTGCACAGAATGTCACAATAGAAACTATGTTACAGAAAAAAATAAAAAGAATAATGCAGACAGATTAGAATTAAAGAAATATTGTAAATTTTGCAAAAAAACTACAGTTCACAAGGAAACAAAATAGTTTAGTTTTTTGAAAGGGAGTTTGAAATGGCAAAAAAAGCAAATAAAACTAGTAAAAAAAGAAATGTTAAAAAATCAGTTGCAACAAATAATGCAAATGTAACAAAAACTACTGGCAGCAGATCTGAACAAGTTAAAACTCAAACAAAGAAAATTGAAAAGAACATGAATAAAAAACATGCTTTTAGAGATTTTAAAGCAGAGCTTAAGAAAATAGTTTGGCCAAGCAAAAAAGAGTGGAGTGAAAACATTATTGTTGTAATTTCAATGGTTATAATTGTTTTTGCAATTATATTTGTTCTTGATTTGGCTTTTAATAGTTTAAATAAATTAGAAGTTAAAGGCGTAGAAAAATTGAAAAATTCTATAGATACTAATACTGTTGCTAATGAGACTAATGAAATCTCAACTAATGAAGTTAGTGAAGATACAGATGCTACAAATGCTTTAAATGAAGCAGAATAATTTTTAAATTTAAATTAGGTGTTGAAAGGAAAAAGTATGTCTCAAAAAGATTATGATTTAAAACCAAGATGGTATGTTGTACATACTTATTCTGGTTATGAAAATAAAGTAAAAACAGATTTGGAAAAAACAATTAAGAACAGAGAACTACAAGATTATTTCTTTGATATAATTGTTCCTATGGAAGAGCAAATTGAAATAAAAAATGGAAATAGAAAAACTAATTTGAAAAAAGTTTTCCCAGGATATGTTCTTGTAAAAATGATTGTAACAGAAAAAACTTGGTATATCGTAAGAAATACTAGAGGTGTTACAGGATTTGTAGGTTCAGGCACAGATCCAATTCCATTGACTGAAACTGAAATAAGAAAAATGGGACTTGTTGATACAAGCGAAGGAGATGTTGAAAACGAATCTTATAAAATTGATTTTGATATCAATGATAAAGTAAGAGTTGTTTCAGGTTCATTTGCTGGTCAAGAAGGAACAGTTACAGAAATCAATAAGAAAAAGCATAAAGTAAAAATACTTGTTACTATGTTTGGTAGAGAAACAGGTGTTGAGGTAGACTTCACAGAAGTCGAAAAAGCTTAATTAAGTCAACATGTGATAAAATTTTATTTTATCATTGTTATAAATTATTTTTATTATACAAACCAATTAAAGAAGGAGGTGCACATAAATGGCAGGAAAACAAGACAAAAAAGAAGAAAAAGAAGTTATCATTAAATTGCAAATTCCAGCAGGAAAAGCTACACCAGCTCCACCAGTTGGACCAGCTTTAGGTGGTAGTGGAGTAAACATTATGGACTTCACAAAACAATTTAATGAAAGAACAGCTAAGCAAGCAGGAATGATTATACCAGTTGTTATTACAGTTCACAAAGATAAATCATTTGATTTTATTTGCAAAGAACCACCAATGGCTGTATTAATCAAGAAATCTGCTAAAATCGAAAAAGCTTCTGGTAAGCCAAACACACAAAAAGTTGCTAAGCTTACAAAGGCTCAAGTAGAAGAAATTGCTAAGACTAAAATGCCAGACTTAAATGCAGCATCATTAGAAACTGCAATGAGCATGGTTAAAGGTACAGCAAGATCTATGGGTATTACCGTAGAAGAATAATTATTATAATGGGAGAAATTTTAGAATAAAATTTCGTTTGTACCAAAGGAGGAAAGAATGAGAAGAGGAAAGAGATACCAAGATAGCATTAAATTAGTTGATACTAAAAAAATGTATGATCCAAAGGAAGCTCTTGACATAATTGAAAAAATGCCAAAAACTAAATTTGATCAAACAGTTGAATTACATGTTAAACTTGGAGTTGATTCAAAACACGCAGACCAACAAGTAAGAGGTACAGTAGTACTTCCAAATGGTACTGGTAAAACACAAAAGGTATTAGTATTTGCTAAAGGACCTAAAGCTGAAGAGGCTAAAAAAGCTGGAGCAGATTATGTAGGTGCTGAAGAATTAATACCAAAAATTCAAAATGATAACTGGTTCGATTATGACGTAGTTGTTGCTACACCTGATATGATGGGTGTTGTAGGTAGATTAGGTAAAGTATTAGGACCTAAAGGTTTAATGCCAAACCCTAAATCTGGTACTGTTACAATGGATGTAACAAAAGCAATTAGTGATATTAAATCTGGTAAAGTTGAATATAGATTAGACAAATCTAATATTATTCACTTAGGATTTGGTAAAGTTTCTTTTGGAGCAGATAAATTGTTAGAAAATTACAATGTTGTAATGGAAGCAATTATCAAAGCTAAACCACAAGCAGCAAAAGGCCAATACATTAAGAGTGTTTCTATAGCACCAACAATGGGACCTGGTTTGTATATAGACCAAAAATAATTTGTAATATGCCATAGATAGTAGGTGCAAAGTAAATCCTACCGAGGTACTCAAATGAGAGAATATAAAGTTCTTCCAAAGTGCCTCATGGCATTAGGTCGAACTTTATTTTAATTTTAAGGAGGTGAAAAGAGATGGCTAATCAAAAAATAATTGCACAAAAAGAGCAAAAAGTTAAGGATTTAGCTGAAGAATTAAAAAATGCAAAACTTATTCTTTTAGTAGATTATAGAGGAATTACTGTTGAGGCTGACACAAAATTGAGAAAAGATTTAAGAGAAGCAAATGGAAAGTCAATCGTTATTAAAAACAATATAATTAAAAGAGCATTAGATTTAAATGGTGATAAAGACCTAGACGATAAATTAGTAGGACCTACAGCAATTATACTTGCAGACGATAACTATACTGACGTTCTAAAAATTGTTTACAAATTTGCAAAAGCAAATGAAAATTACAAAATGAAAGGTGGCTACATTGAAGGAAATGTTCAAACAGTTGAAGAATTAACAACATTGGCACAACTTCCATCAAGAGAAGAGTTACTTTCAAAACTTGCTGGATCATTATTACAAACAATTTCAAAAGTTGCAATTGCAATTGATCAAGTAAGAATTAAAAAAGAGTCTGAAGGCGAAAAAGTTGCTGAAACTGTAGAAGTTAAAGCAGATGCTGAAAAACCAGCAGAAGCACCAGCTACTGAAGAAGCAAAAGCTGATGAACCAAAGGCAGAATAATAAAGAACTTAATTATTAAAATAATTATTTAAAATTTTAATGTTAAGAAAAAATTTTATTTTAATAGATATTGAAAAATATTTAAATTAAAAATAGTGTGATCTACTATAAAAGATTAATAAAGTGAAAATAACACTATAAAATAAAAATTTTAAATATGATAAACGTGCCATGTTTATCAAGAAGGAGGAAAATATTATGGCAAAAGTTGATGATATATTAGAATCAATTGATAAATTAACAGTAGTTGAATTATCAGAATTAGTAAAAAATATTGAAGAAAAATACGGAGTATCTGCACAAGCAACTGTAGCAGTTGCAGGTGGTGCAGCTGCAGGAGCAGCAGCTGAAGAAAAATCAAGCTTCAACGTTGTATTAAAAGACGCTGGTGCTGCTAAGATCCAAGTTATTAAGGTTGTTAGAGATGTAACAGGATTAGGATTAAAAGAAGCTAAAGATTTAGTTGATGGAGCTCCTAAGACAGTTAAAGAGAACTTACCAAAAGATCAAGCTGATGAATTATTAAAGAAATTAACTGATGCTGGTGCTACAGCTGAATTACAATAATAGCGAAAAAAGCTAATGAGTTTTCTCATTAGTTTTTTTTTTACATTTTATTATTTTTACTGGAAATTTTTAAAATTGGTTGAAAAATTTTTTCTTTATTGCTATGATATAAATATGAAAAAGTTTGATAAAGAAAAGTTGATTAATTTAATAATAGTACTAATAATGCTTGTGGGGATGAGCATAAGATTAGTGAATATTGGTGGTATGCCAAATGCCTTGAATTGCGATGAGGCTTCTGAAGGATATGAAGCATATTCAATTTGGAAATATGGAATTGATAGAAATGGAAATCATTTGCCTGTATTTTTGAAGTCTTGGGGTAGTGGTCAAAATATTTTGCTTGCATGGATGATGATTCCTTTTATTGCAATGCTTGGATTAAATACTATTGCTATTCGTTTGCCTATGGCAATTCTTAGTTGTGTAACTCTAGTTCTTTTTTATTTTTTGTTGAAGAAGATTACTAATAAGAAAGTTGCAATTATTGGCCTTGCTTTTTTAGCAATTTGTCCATGGAATATTGAAAAGAGCAGATGGGCATTAGAGTCTAACGTTTTTCCTGATATTATTTTAATTGCAACATATTTACTTGTGGTTGGATTAAATGATAAAAATAAGTTCTGCTATTGGATTTCTTTTATAGTGTATGGATTAAGCGTGTATGCATATGGTACATCATATATGTTTTTGCCATTATTCTTAATTGCACTATTAATTACTCTTGTAATTAAAAAAGAAATAAGATGGAAAAAAGCACTTGGCTCATTAATTGTTTCTACAATTGTTGCTTTGCCTATTATTTTATATGTTGCAATTGGCGTTTTTGATTTGCCACAAATTAATTTACCTTTTATGACTATTCCAAAATTGACAGTAAATAGATATAATGAGATTACTTCAAATTCTTCAAACAATTTTGTGAAAACATGCTTTTTTAATTTTTGCGGGGCATTAAAAGTTTTGCTTTATGGAAACGATGGATTAGATTTTAATTCAATTAAACCATATGGGTTGTTTTATCCTTTTTCAATTTTGTTTACATTTATTGGCGCATGGAGATTCTTAAAAGAGGATAGCGATATAAAATATAATTATATTTTTAACATTTGGCTTATCGTTTCATTATTGTTATTCTTTTTCGTTGAACCAAATATTAATAGAATAAATATTATTATGTTTCCAATGATAATTTATACTTCTATAGGAATTGCATTTATATGTGAAAAGTCGAAAACAATAGTTATTATACTTTCAATTACATATGCTATTTTCTTTATACTTTTTGTTAGAGCATACTTTAAACAAAATTATAAAAATTATTTTACTTTTGATATTGGTTTAAAAGAAGTAATTGAATATGCTGATTCAAAAGATGAAAATGTTGTCATTACAAATCGATTGAAAGAACCATATATTTATGTGTTGTTTTATACAAAATATGATTCACGTGATTTTGTGAATACTGTAAAAGTAAAAGACGAGAATGTTGAATATAGGCAGGTTGAATCTTTTGGAAAATATAGTTTTGAAAACTTAAATGGTATAAATGATTTCAAAAAAAATACAATTTATGTTATTAAAAAAGAACAATATGAGGACTTAAAAAGTAAAGAATGTAATTTAAATGATAATAATATCAAAATAACAGATTTTGGCAAACTTGTCTCAATTGAAGTAAAATAATAAATCTTTTTAAAACTATTTTTTAATTAAAATTTGAAAAATCGAATTTTTTACATTAATTATATTTAATAAATAACATATTTTTATAATTAATTATCTGTTGAAGGGGGAGCTAATTGAAAAAAATACTTAATGAATATAAAAAACAAATCACTTATTTTTTTACAAATAAAATATATGTAATTTGTGTTATAATTGTTGCATTGTTGAGCTATGGTTTTACTATTACACATTACTCAATTGGTATAGATGATTTGTGCTTCGATAGATATGTAGATGGTAATTACATACTTGTGGCAAAGAGATGGGGAACGTGGTTATTATACAATTTATTAAATATACATAATTTTACTCCTTTTTGGCTTGATTTACTTACAACGTTAAATATAATATTTATTGCTATATTAATTTGTTCATTTTTAAGAAAAAACTTAAAAAATAAGATAAATGAAATTCCATATACAATATTTTCTTGTATATTAATTTCAAGTCCTATTATATTTAATTTTTATTTTTACCAAACAACGAGTTTATCTGTAAGTTTTAGTGCTATAATAATGATTTCATTTGAAATATTGCTATTTGAAAATTTTTTTGAAAATAATAACAACAGAACTATAAATATCATTCTTGGAATATTAACAGCTGTTCCTATTTCTATGTATGAATCATGCATTCAAATTTTTTTGGTTATGTGCGGATTATCAATATTTATACGATCACTAACTTCAAAAGACAAACCAATACAAATTATAAAATTTTTATTTTTAAATTTAGTAACATTACTTATTGGCTTTACAATTTATTATTTAATAGGATCAGTTATTATTGTATATTTAAAAAAGAATGGTAAATATGTTGTAAATTTTGCATTTGAAAAAATCCCTTGGGAAAGCAAAGAGTTTAGAGAAAAAACATTTGCTGAAAAAATAGAATACTTAGTTGATCAAACTAAAAAAGTAAATACTTTAAGTTGGATAAAAGATCCAACAATATACTTTAATTTTGCTATTATTACAATTGTATTTTTGATGGAAATTTACAATCTAATAAAAAATAAAAAAGTAATAAGATTTTTGTCTATAATAATGATACTATTATCAAACTTTTTATTATGTATTTTACAAGGTGTTATATTATATAGGACTGAACTTTCACTTTCTATTACAATTGCATTATCATGGCTATATTTATTTTACAGATTTTCAAATATAAAATATTTAAAGTATATTTTTAGCATTTTTACGATTTTATTTATATTATTACAAACTCAAGTTATAACCAAAATGTTTTACATAGAATACCAGAGATTTGAAAAAGAAAAAAATATTGCAATAAATATTGGACTTGACATCACAAAAAATTTCAATTATTCTAATAAACCAGTTTTATATACTGGAATTAGCAATGAAAATCCTAATGGAGAGGTTTTAAGATATGGAATAACAGCATTTAACGAATTTGGAGTAGAAACAACGAAATTTATTAATAACTTTGGATTTCATCTTAAATGTATTAAACAAGACAAAGCTACAATACATGAAGCAGTAAGTGAAATAAATAATGTAAAAGAAAAATTTCAAGATAATAATTGTTCTATAATTGAAACAGATAAATATATTATTGTTGACTTAGAAAAATATGGACTTAAAAAATAAGGGAGAAAATAAATGAAAAAAATGGCTGAGGACTATTGGAAAGAAATAAAGTATTTTATTACAAATAAAAAATATATGCTTAGTTTAATAATCGTTACACTACTAAGTTATGGATTTACAATTACTCACTATTCAATTGGCGCAGATGATTTGTGCTTCGATAGATATGTAGATGGTAATTACATACTTGTGGCAAAGAGATGGGGAACGTGGTTATTATACAATTTATTAAATATACATAATTTTACTCCTTTTTGGCTAGATTTATTGGTTGCAATTTTGATTATGTTCTTAGCAATTTTAATATGCTCATTTATTAGAAAGAACAATACCTTAAAAAAAGATAATCTTGTAGCATATATTATTTTTTCATGTATAATGGTGTCATATCCATTAATATTCAACTTTTTTGTATATCAAGTATCTAATCTTTCAGTAGTAATTAGCAATACTCTTATTACAATTGCAGAGATTTTGATTTATGAAAATTATTTCAATAATAATAAAAAGCCTTGGATATTTATTATTTCCATTATAATGATTACATTTTCAATTTCATTATATCAATCTAGCATAGAAACATTTTTACTTTTAATGTTTTTAGGAATATTTATCAACAATAGAGACAAGAAACAAAATTTTAAGTTTTTTATTATTAATGTTGGGATAATAGTTGGTTCCTTAATTTTATATTTACTTGTTTCAGAAATTATTATTTTAACATTAAAGAAAATTGGAAAGTATAGAGGCAATTTCTCCTCTAGTGTAATATTTTGGAATAAATTAGATACAAATAATGTTTTTATTAAGATAACATCAGCAATTAACAATGTTAATTTATTAATAAGTGAATTTAATATTGGCGGGATTTTACTAAAAACTGAAGCAGTGTTTTTGATTTGCATTTTCACTTGGGAACTATACCTTGGAATCAATAATAAAGAATTCAAAAGATTTATTTGCTTGATTGGAATGATACTTTCTGCAGTTTCTCTAGTAATTTTTCAAGGAATTGTTATCTCAAGAACTCAATTTACTTGGAGTATCTCAACTGCTCTAGTATGGTTTTATATGGTTGAATTATGCTATGATAAAAAAATTTATAGATATATAATGATTGCCCTATCAATATATGCAATTTTAATGCAAACGAAAACAATTTCAGATTCTTTTTATCATGAATATAAAAGATATGAAAAAGAAAAGAATATTGCAATTGACATAGGAATGAACATCACAAAAAATAATAATTACAAAAAAAAGCCTGTAGCATATGTTGGAATAGAAGCAGATAAAAACATTTATGGTTATGTTTTTAAATGGGGACAAAATGCTTTTGATGATTATGATTATGAAATAACTAAATTTATAGATTATTTTGGATTTAGTTTGAATGCAATGAATCCTAAAGATAATGATGAAGTTGAAGAAATTTACAAAAATATGAGTGAAGAACAGAAAAATGAAACCATCATTGAAACAGACAAATATATTTTAGTGAATATGAGAAAATATGGATTTAAGTAAAAATGAAATAATAAATTATAAAATAAAAAAATAAAACTAAAATGATTT
>CAYWAH010000037.1:0-10110 GCA_964456505.1 uncultured Clostridium sp.
CACACATATTATTAACATTATTATATTATCAAATTATATAATTTAAATAAATATCTATTGTTTTTTTGTGTCCTCTAATCCTTTATTTTTCAATGCTTTTGGAGAATATTACAAATACACAAAAAAAAAGACACATATTTATAATATTGTGTCTTTTTGTTGATTTATTAAGGATTTTAAGTTATAGTTTGTTTTAGTCATTTTTATTTTATATTTAAATTTTGATTGCTTTTTTTGTTTTTTACCATGCTTTTGTATATAATTCGATAAAGTCTTCTTTTGTTACTTCACGTGGATTTCCTGGTTTGCAAGGATCGTTCATTGCTTTTTCAGCAAGCATTTCAAAATCTTCCTTCTTTGCTCCTACATCTTTTACTGTTTGAGTTATTCCAACGTCGTGTGATAAGTTTCTTATGCAATCGCATAAAGTTTTTATTACTTCATCTTTTGTGAATAATGTTGCATCAATGTGGAATGCTTCTGTTAATATTTTTCTAAATTCTTCATAACTTACTTCTCCATTGAATTCCATAACTGTTGGAAGTAATATAGCGTTTGCTAAGCCATGTGGTGTATCATATACAGCGCCTAATTGGTGTGCCATTGAGTGTACAATTCCAAGTCCAACATTGCTGAACGCCATACCTGCAATATATTGGCCTAAGCCAACGTTGTTTATTGCGTCTTGATCTTTTTCATTTACTGCTTTTGCCAAATTATCATATAAAAGTTGGATTGCTTTCATTGAAAACATTTGAGACATTGTATTTCTGCCTTTACAAATGTATCCTTCAATTGCGTGTGTTAAAGCATCCATTCCTGTTGATGCAGCAATTGATTTAGGCATTGATGCCATAAGTTCTGTATCTACAATTGCCATAATTGGAATATCGTGTTCATCTACGCAAACCATTTTTATTTGTTTCTTTGTATCTGTGATTACATAGTTGATTGTAACTTCAGCGGCTGTCCCTGCTGTAGTTGGAATTGCGATTAAAGGTAGTCCTTTGTTTTTTGTATTTGATAAACCATTTAATGAAACTATATCCATTCTGTCAGGGTTTGTCATCAAAATACTAACACCTTTTGCTGTATCAATACTTGATCCACCACCTACTGCAACTATTAAATCTGCGTTTTCTTTTTTGCACATTTCAACACCTGCAAGTACATTTTCAACTGGTGGATTTGGTTTTACATCATGATAAACTGCATACTCTATTTTATTTGCATCTAATATATCTGTAACTTTTGTTGTAACACCTGCATCATATAATGATTTGTCTGTTATAACTAGTACTTTTTTGAATCCTCTTTTTTTAATTTCTTCTGGCAATACTTTTCTTGCCCCTTCGCCTATATAAGCTGTTTCATTTAAAGTAAATTTTTGAATATCCATAAAATATTCTCCTCCTAAATTTAATTTATAAACAAAAATGTGCAATGATAAATATAGGCTTCATTAAGTTGCTATTTTTAACAATTGCACATTTCTATTAACTATTTTATTGTTTGTTTTTTTGCTAATTAATATGAATTCTTTTATCTGATTTTTTCTATTTGCAAATGGCAACTTCTGAAATCATCAAGCTTCCACATAAATTTGTACTGTGATTATTTCTTCCATATTCTCCATAAGTAAATGGCATAATGAAAGGAATATCTCCTATTTCATCTTTTATTTTTTTTGCAATATCATTTAAATTGCCTTCAATAATTTCTTTTCTATCTGCGCTATGGTTTATTATATAAAAGGCTGATTGATTGTCTGTCTTTTTGTTCAATTCTCTAGCAATTAGGTGAGGTGCATTAATCATTTCACCCTTTGTGCATTGCATATGGATAACTGCTGTATTTATATACATATCATTGCTTAAATTAATTGAATAGTCTGTATTACCATTTATTGGGTGTCTTAAAATAATAAAGTTGTTTGAATTTTTAACACCTATTGGCTCTAGTATAGATTTATTAAATAATTTACTTCCTTTTAAATCTTTTACCTTATTATTAGTCCATTCTGCATATTGTTTTAATGCTTGTATACCATTTATTTCATCAAGTTCTCTTTCACCTGTCATTGCAGTAACTATTCCTGAATGGATTGTTTCATGATATTTTCCATCAATTATATTTTGCATTTTCTTGTTTGTATAGAAAAATGCAACTGCTACTCCATCATCTACAATTCCCTCTTCTGTATATATTCTCCATTGTCCACTCAAATCATCATCAGATGCAGTACCACCAAAGCAAGGAACATCTCCAATTACATCTTGTATTCCCTTTAAAAAATCTTCTTCATTTCCAGGTGTTGCAATCATCATAAAATATGCTGGAGATTCTTTTGTACCCGCTTTTTCCATGGCTCTTTTTGCAACTTTTTTTCCGTCTTCAACTGGTGAAATTGATGTAGATGTAATTGCTGTTGTAACTTTTGTATCGGGATCTCCTATTGCAAGCATTCCTGCATATCCACCTTGTGAAGTGATGTATCCATCAGGCACAATTATTCCATCTCTTGATGTCGCTCCAATAATAGGTGCTGTTCCCATTACTGACTGTACACCATTTAATAGTTTTTCAGTATCATATTTTACTGAACTATAAAGAAATGCAATTTTAGTTTCCATTAAATCTAGCACAGCCTTTTTTGCACATGTTTTTCCTGCAACCTCTTCATTTCCTTCAGTGCTCCATGCAACATTTACTTTCATTTGTTCCTCCTAATTGATAAATTGCTAATTTTTTAACTTAAAAAAATTCTAAATTTATACTATAATTTTTAAGTTATTATTTAAATATAAAATTTGCAATAAATCAAAACTTATCTTATTGAGTTATTCTGAAATTAAATTATTATCAACTCCAGGATTCAAAGCCTTATGCCAATCCGAGTTAATAGCTTCAATATTATCTTCAGTATTTCGTTCATATTTAAAGTATTCGTTTTCAACTTTATTTTTAATATTTTGGCTTTTTTCTTCATAAATCATCCTACTTGTAACTGATGCTAAAATAATCATTACAATTACTGTAATAATAAGTGAAGCCAAAGTAATACCATTTTCTAATTTAATGTAGTTTTTCATAAAACCTCCTACATTATTAAATCTTTAAATGAATCGCCTATAATTTTATTTATATCATATATCATTTTATTAAATGCAATTTCATAATCAAAATATTGTTTAATATCTTGGTTTTCAATTAATACATTGTAAAGTTTTGCAAGTTTTGCTTTTTTTTCTTCTTCATCAACTTCTTGGTTGTTTTGTCTTTTTACTTCCATTATTTGAACTTCTTGCTTAAGTTCTTCAAATTCTTTAATTTTAGTTTTCTTTTCTTCATCAGCAAAAAGTGTTTCTTTTGATGCTTTTAAGTTTTTATATGCCTCAGAATTTTTTATTTCTTCTGCTAGTTTATTAGCGGTATCATATACTTGCATAAAACCTCCTATCATTTTTTATGGGCCCAAAAATTGAGCCCATGAAATTTTTGTAAATCTATTTAATTATTATGCATAAGCATTACGTTTTCTAAATCTTAACAAGTTATTAATTTCATGTTGAGTATTCTTTGCTCTTTCAGCTTTATTAGCTTGCTCTTGTGCAATACGGGCTTGTTGTTTTTCAGCCTCTGATTGGCTGATAGCTTGTTCATATACATAATGTGTATCTTGGGCAATTTTATTCCAATTATATTGTTCTTTTACTTTTTTAATTGCATTTTTTGAAACAGTATCACATAATTTTGCGTCAAACAAAAGTGACAAAACTGAATCTGCAATTGAATTGCTGTTTCCAGCATAACTCTTCATTCCATTTACTCCATGGTCTACTATTTCATTTAAGCCGCCTACATCTGATACAACAGTTGGTGTACCTGAAAGCATACCTTCCAAAGCAACAATGCCAAATGGTTCATAAGTACTTGGGAATACTGCTACATCAGCACATTTATACATTTTTTGAACCTTTTTAGTATCACAATATCCTGCAAAATAAACTTTATTATCAATACCTAAATTGTGAGCCTCTTGTCTAAGTTCATCAAGCATTCCGCCTCTCCCACAAATTACAAGTTTTGCGTCATGGTAATTTGCAAGTATTTTTGGCATAGCACCTATCAAGTGTTGAACACCTTTTTCATATACTAGTCTACCAACATAAAGAATTATTTTTTCGTTATCCATTGCATATTGTCTTCTGAAATCATAATCTCTAACTACACCTGAAAATTTATTTAAATTAACTCCATTTGGAATTACATTTATTTTATCATATGGTAATCCAAATATTCTTTGAATGTCATTTTTCATAAAGTTACTATTAACAATTACTTGTGATGATTCATAAGTTAATAGCCATTCTGTATCATTTATATATCTTTGTGTTTCATCATGAATTCCACTATTTCTGCCACTTTCTGTTGCATGAATTGTGCAAACAAGTGGAATTTTGTATGAATTTTTCAAAGATTTTGCGGCATAAGTTACAAGCCAATCGTGTGCATGAATAACATCAAAATTGCCATTTTTGTTTATTAATTCTGTAGCTTTTGAAACCATATTGAAGTTTAGTTGCATAATCCAATCAATAAAATTATTTGGATGAATCATATAATTATCAACTCTGTAAACCATAACACCTTTATCATTTTCTTCATAAGGTGCATTCCCATCTCTATATGTTACAACAGTTACTTCATGACCATCATTGATTAATCTGTGTGACAGATCATACACTACTTTTGATATTCCTCCTACAACTCTTGGTGGATATTCCCATGTCAACATCAAAATTTTCATGTAACAAAATGCCCCTTTCCTTAATTTTCCTTTGTTGTTCAATATTTACATAATATTTTATCGTACTGTTCAACTACATTAATATCATTTTAAACATAAATTTGACAATTGTAAATAATTTTCGACATATTTTTATGTTACATTTTTGTAATATTTTATTTTGACATTTTTTGTCGATTTCTATTGATAAACTTATTTTGTTGTTATAAAATAATGTAGATTATAAACGCAGATATTTTACAAAGGAGGGTTTCGCAGTGGCAAGAACTAAAAAAACTGAAGATAAAATAAAAGAAAATGAATTAAAAAAATTAGAGAAAGATCTAAAAAAGGTGGCTAAAAAAGTCTCTAAGAAGGTAAAAGAAGAAACTCCTGTTGTCGAAGAGAAAGTTAAGAAAACTACTAAAAAGGTTGCTGAAAAAATTAAAGATGAAGCCCCTATTGTTGAGGAAAAAGTTAAGAAAACTGCAAAAAAAGCAACTGCTAAAGTAAAAGCAGAAATTCCTGTTGTTGAAAAAAAGGTTAAGAAAACTACTAAAAAAGCAACTGCTAAAGCTAAAAAGGAAGTTGAAAAAGAAATTCCTGTTGTAGAAGAAGCAGTTAAAAAAACTACAAAAAATGTTTCTAAAAAAGTAAAAGAAGAAGCCCCTGCTGTTAAAGAGAAAGTTAAAAAAACTACAAAAAAAGCAGTTAAAGAAATAAAAGATGGAATCCCTGCCGTTGAAAAAAAAGTTAAAAAGACTACTAAAAAAGCTGTTAAAGAAATAAAGGATGAAGTACCTGCTGTTGAAAAGAAAATTAAAAAGACTGCTAAAAAAGTTACTAAGAAAGTAAAGGATGAAGTACCTGCTGTTGAAAAAAAAGTTAAAAAGACTACTAAAAAAACAGTAAAAAAGATAAAAGAAGAAACTCCTATTGTTGAAAAGAAAGTTAAGAAAGCAACAAAAAGAACTGCAAAGAAAGTAATAAAAGAAGCCGAAGCAATTGTTGAAAAAGCCACCAACAAATTCATAGATATTGCAGAATACTATGACCTTCCTTTCAAATATAATAAAACCGTAGTAAAAGTTCTTGCACAAAATCCTAATACCCTATTTGTTTACTGGGAAATAAGTGATGATGATATAAATGAATTGAAAAAGCAATATGGTGAAGATGTATTTTATAAAACAAGACCAGTTCTAATCATTCATAATTTAACAGACAATTATTCATTTGAAGTAAATATTGATGATTTTGCTAACAACTGGTATGTTCATGTAAATGATACAAAATGCAGTTATTCTGCGGAATTAGGTCGTAGACCAAATAGCATGTATAAAATTCATGATGAAAAAAATAACATAGATACTGATTTCATAAATATATCTTATTCAAATACAATTGAAATGCCAAATGACCATGTACTATTTTTCAATGATGGAGATAAAGTTTATTTCAAAAACATAAAGACAAATAAAGTTAGATCTACTAGAATAAATAAGAATAATATTAAAAACACAAAATCAATTTACAAAGAATATGATTTACAAGGAGAGAATAATTCAATTGATTTTACAAACCCTTCTTCAGGAAATCCTACATCAAATGTTATGAAATAACTTACTTAAATTTAAAATAATATTTAATTGTTTTTGAGATTTTATTTAATCATCAAGTTTTATGAAATAGCAAATAGCTAATTACCTTTTTGGAAATTAAAATGTTTGTTTAATTTCATTAAAAGTAATTGGCTATTTTTAAATATAAAAATATTGGAGAACAAAATGAGTAAAGAAATAAAAGGTTACGTAAGTTTTGTATTACATGCACACTTACCTTTCATACATCACCCAGAAAGTGAAGATTATTTAGAGGAACAATGGTTGTTCGAAGCAATATCTGAAACATACATTCCTCTTATTTTAAATTTTCAAAAATTAGTTGATGAAGGTGTTGATTTTAGAATTACAATGTCTTTAACCCCACCTCTTTTAAATATGCTTGATAACAAATTGTTGCAAGAGCGTTATATAAAATATCTTGAAAAACATATTGAACTATCTGAAAAAGAAATTGCAAGAACAAAGGATAATCCTAGAATAAATAAGCTATCGCATTATTATTTTGAAAGATATTCAAATGACTTACATGTTTTTAAAGATATATATAAGTGTAATTTAATTCAAGCTTTCAAAAAGTTCAATGACTTAGGTGTATTGGAAATAATAGGTTGTGGTGCAACACATGGTTACTTTCCAATTCTTTACACAAACGAAAAAACAGTAAGAGCGCAAATTGCTCTTGGTGTACAAACTTATAATAAATATTTTGATAAACCTATAAAAGGATTTTGGCTTCCTGAATGTGGATATGTACCAGAAGCTGATAAATATTTAAAAGAATTTGGTGTGGAATATGTACTAGTTGAGACACATGGAATTTTGTATGCTGACCCTACCCCACTTTATGGTACATTTCAACCAATAGTTTCAAAAGGTGGAATTGTTGCATTTGGTAGAGATAAAGAATCTTCTTCTCAAGTTTGGAGTTCAATAAATGGTTATCCAGGTTCTCCAAATTATAGAGAATTTTATAGGGATATTGGCTATGATGCTCCTTATGATTATATAAAACCATATATTGCAAGTAATGGTGTAAGAGTTTCAACAGGTATACGTTATCATAGAATTACAGGAAATACTGAATATAAAGACATATATGATTTACAATGGGCACAAGATACAGTTGAACAACAAGCTGGACATTTCTTTGATAGTAGATGTGCTCAAATAAATTATTTAGCTGACAAAACAAAAAATCCACCAATTATTGTTTGCCCTTATGATGCAGAGCTTTATGGGCATTGGTGGTATGAAGGTCCAAATTGGCTTTATACATTAGCTAAAAAAATATATTATGATGATTGCAATTTTGCTTTAATTACTCCATCAGAATATATTGATAAATATCCAGAGATGCAAGTAGCAACACCTTGTAGAAGTTCATGGGGTGCTAAAGGTTATAGCGAGGTTTGGCTAAACCCTACCAATGATTATGTTCACAAACATTTACATACTGCTGGAGACAGAATGTGTGAAATGGCAAGTGAATTTCCAAATGAAAGTAAAGATTCAATGAAGCGCAGAGTAATGAATCAATGTGCACGTGAGTTAGTACTTGCGCAAAGTAGTGACTGGTTATTCATTATCACAAATGGTACAATGGTTGATTATGCAAAACGTAGAATAAAACAACACATTGGTCGTTTTACAAAATTATATTTGTGGATGAAAAATGACGAAGACTTAAGAAATGAAGATAAATTAACACCAGATAAAATTAGATTCTTAGAGAATATTGAAGAAAAAGATTGTGTTTTTCCTGAAATGGACTACACTCTATATTGCTAATTGAATGGAGGTTTTATTATGTGTGGTATTGTTGGTTATGTTGGTAAAGAAAGAGCTGTTCCTTATTTAATTGAAGGACTAAAAAGATTGGAATACAGAGGTTATGATTCAGCAGGTGTAGCAGTACTTAATAAAGATACTATTGACGTTGTAAAAGATGTTGGTAGAGTTAAAAATTTGGAAAGTGAACCAATGCTTGATTTATTAAACGGAACAGTAGGTATTGCTCATACTCGTTGGGCAACACATGGTAAACCATCCAAAGTAAATGCTCACCCACATTTAGATAATTCAAAAAAGTTTGCCGTTGTTCATAATGGAATAATTGAAAATTATAATGAAATAAAAACACTTTTGCAAGAAAATGGTTATACCCTATTTTCTACTTCAGATACAGAAGTAATTCCAAACTTAATTAGTTTGAATTACAAAAAATGTAATGATGTTTTAAAAGCAGTTAGCCAAACTGTAAAGGAATTGCAAGGAAGCTTTGCATTAGAAGTTATCTCTCCTCTAATTCCTGATAGAATAATTATTGCAAAAAAAGATTGTCCTCTCGTAGTTGGAGTTGGCAAAAATGAAAATTATGTAGCTTCAGACATGCCAGCAATCTTGGAACATACAAAATCATTCTATTTCATTGAAGATTTAGAAGTTGGCGTTATAAAATCAGATAGCATCACATTCTATGATTTTGATTTAAACGAAAAGCAAAAAGAATTAAAAGATGTTGACTTAGATGCAGTTGCAAGTGAGAAAAATGGTTATGATGACTATATGTTAAAAGAAATAAATGAGCAAAGTCAAGTAATAAAAGAAACAATTGGAACAGCATTAGATGGAGATAAAATCACTCTTCCTCTTGATAATATAGACTTTTCAAAATATAATAAAATTTATATTGTCGCTTGTGGAACAGCAATGCATGCTGGAATTGCTTCAAAATATGCATTTGAAAAATATTGTAGAAAAAATGTAATTGTAGAGCCAGCCTCTGAATTTAGATATAAAGATCCAATAATTGATGAACACACATTATGTATATTCATCAGTCAGTCAGGCGAAACAGCAGACACAATCGCCGCATTGAAATTAGCCAAGCAAAATAAAGCCTTAACAATTGCGATTGTAAATGTAATAGGAAGTTCAATCACAAGACTTGCAGACTATACCCTATACACACACGCAGGTCCAGAAATAGCAGTCGCCTCAACAAAAGCATATACTTGTCAAATCATATTGTTAGTATTACTTGCTCTTTACATTGCACAAGATTTAAAAACTTGTGATGAAGAACAAATTAAAAAATTGGAAAATGAAATAAAATTAATTCCAGATAAAGTAAAGCAAGAACTTGAAGATACAGAAAAAATTAAGAAAATTGCAAGAGATATTTATGTTAATTCTGATGTATTCTTTATCGGAAGACTTTCAGATTATGCTACGGCATTGGAAGGTTCATTGAAATTAAAAGAGATTTCATATATTCATTCAGAAGCATACCCTGCTGGAGAATTAAAACATGGTCCAATCGCTTTAATTGAAAATGGAGTTCCTGTAATTGGAATAGCAACAAATGAAAAAGTAATTGCAAAAATAATTTCTAATTTGGAAGAGGTAGTTACAAGAGGAGCAAAAGTTGTATTCATTACAAATAAAGATTTAAGTGAATACTCATCAACGCTTTCAGAATTCAGTTATATAATAGATGTTCCAGATTGTGATGATGCCCTTTCTCCTATTGTTTCAATAGTTCCATTACAATTACTTGCATACTACATTTCAAAGAACAAGAATCTTGATGTAGATAAGCCAAGGAACTTGGCAAAGTCAGTTACTGTTGAATAGGCACATAATAAACAATAAATAATAAACAATAAATAATAAACAATAAATAATAAACAATAA
>CAYWAH010000038.1:0-9709 GCA_964456505.1 uncultured Clostridium sp.
TAAATTTTTGCTATAATTTAGCGCTTATTTTTTTGTTCATTTCCAAAGATAAATTTTCCTAACATTAAATAGGCGTTTTTGCTTTTAATTACCTAAGACATTATCACTTTTAATTAATAGATATAAAATAAATTCATAAAAAAGTATTGATTTATTATATAAAATAAAATATAATAAGACAAAACAGATGTTTAATTAAATATTAGCGGAAAGAAATTATATTTTAAAATTTTTATATCGGGGATTTGTATGATAAAAGATAATTTTGTAAACATTGAAGCAGAAAATATAAATGCTGAAAATATTATATTTAATGAAAATAATGAAAGTAATCGAAAATGCATTTTATGTAATAGGCCATATGATTATAAATACACATTATTTGGAAGATCTTGCTTAGACAATTTATATAAACAACTTAATGTTTCAAAGTTTGGAATTTATTTTAATAAAGAAAATCATTTATTAAATTCAATTGCTCATAGAAACTTTAAATTCTTTTTAAATCAAACTCAAAAACAAGCGATATTAGAAAATTACATTGCTTTAGATTATTTAAAAAGAATGAATTTAACATCAATGGAAAGTATAAAAGAACAAATAGAGAATAATATTAAATTAATTTCTGCATTTGCTGAATTTTCGGTAAATATGTTTCCTGTTTACCCGTTAAATGAATTTTACAAAATTTATCGTGACTATAAGAAGTTTAAAGAGACATTAGATGAGGCAAAAGAAAAGGAAAACAATAAAGATAAATATGATGAAACAATTTTAAAAGGTTTTACATTTATATTTGATAAAAGCAAATTAGTTAGTCCATTATGGTATTATGCATATTACGGAATGCAATACTCATTTTGGAAGTGGATTGTCGAGGGAGGAAAGTTGAAAAATATGGAACTTTCATCATACTTATTGAATATTTCCTTAACTGATGCTAAAAAGATAGACCAAAATGAAACGATTATTATAAAAGATGATGATATAAAAAATATATTTTTAAATAATGAAGAGTTTAAAAATATTCTAAATAATCTACTTTTTGAAGACGAAATTAATATATCTAATTACGAATGCGAATTTAAATATGGCGATTTGTTTTATGCGATACATAAAGCAGATATGGATGTAAAAGGAAATAAGAATAATGAAAATGAATGGAATTTACATATAAATATATCTGATAGATATGATTTTACAGATATTAAAGGGTTAGATGATTATTCAAATAGTACAGATAACATTAGTAAAAGTTTATTATCTTCAACACTAAATAACTTTGCAGCTATATCGAGTCAATATGAAGTTATTAAACCATATAATTTTAAAATAGAATTTGATATAGAAAATTACTCAAAAAATTAATATAAAAGGAGAACAATGGAAAGCAGACTAATAATAACTTTAGTTATAAAAAATTTAATAATTGTATTGGCTATTATTTTGATAGCAATTGAACTTATAATTGCAGATAATAAACGTAGCAACAAATATGCTATAGATGGCTATTATAAAAAAGACTCTTTTGAAGATTATAATGCTTCAAGGGATCACTTGGATTTTTATAAATTATATTATAATCAGGATGATGATTCAAAATTTGAAGAAAGTGATAGTTATAATAAAGTAAAAGTAGAAGATGCAATAAAATATATTAATATTACAAACAACTGGTTAAAAAGCGAAGATAGAAAAGAATATTTTGATTTAAATGGTAACAATATTAGTAATGAAGATTACTATTATGTTTATGATGAAAATAAAAAACAAGGAAAATCAGATGAGTTTGGATATGATTTTAATTTTTATTATTATAGCAAATCAAAGCATATTTTATATATTGTAAACTGCAAAGGATAGCAAATAAAGAGAATATTTGGTATGCCTAAATATTAATTAATTTTAAAAATTTGTGACATATGTTTGACAAACATACATTATTATAAAAACTAATTATGATATTATTGTATTTATGGCTGGTTTGTGCTATACTTTAGTAGTCGTAAAATAAAAGAAGAAGGAAAAGAAATGTATAGAGATCATAATTGTGGAGAATTGAATATAAAAAATGTTGGACAGACTGTTGAACTTGCAGGATGGGTTCAAAGAATTCGTAATTTAGGTTCTATGATTTTTGTTGATTTGCGTGACCAATATGGAATTACACAACTTGTAATTTCTGATGAAGAACTTAAAAATCAAATGACTGAAATTAACCCAGAGTCTGTTATTAGTGTTGATGGAGAGGTTAGAGAACGTTCTAATAAAAATACTAAAATCCCAACTGGCGAAATTGAAATTGATGTTAAGAAAATTACTTTACTAGGTAAATGTAAAGCAAGTCTTCCATTTGAAATTAATTCGGAAAAAGTTGATATTTCAAATGTTAGGGAAGACTTGAGATTACAATATAGATATCTTGATTTAAGAAATGATAGAATTCATAAGTCAATTTTATTACGTTCTAAAATTATGAAATCTATTAGAAGAGAAATGGATAGATTAGGATTTACTGAAATTCAAACTCCTATTTTAGCAAATTCATCTCCAGAAGGCGCTCGTGATTACTTGGTCCCAAGTAGATTACATGCAGGAAAATTTTATGCTTTGCCACAAGCACCTCAACAATTTAAACAACTTTTAATGATTTCTGGTTTTGATAAATATTATCAAATTGCTCCATGCTTTAGAGATGAAGATCCAAGAGCTGATAGGGCTCCAGGCGAGTTTTATCAATGGGATATGGAAATGAGTTTTGCAACTCAAGAAGATGTTTTTAAAGTTATTGAAGACGTTGTTCCTAAAATTTATAAAGAACATTCTAATTGGACTGTTTCTGATGCTCCTTTTGTTAGAATTCCGTATAAAGAGGCTATGGAGAAATATGGTATTGATAAACCTGATTTAAGAAATCCTTTGATTATTCAAGATGCTACTGAAATTTTTAAAGATAGTGAATTTAATGCTTTCAAAGGAAAGACTATCAAATATATTGTTGTTCCAAATGGGGCAGAGCAAGGAAGAAAGTTCTTTGATTCAATGACAGATTTTGCAAAGGAAGAGGCAGGTGCACAGGGCTTGGCTTGGTTTAAAGTCGATAGCGAAAATAATCTTGTTGGCGGAATTGCAAAGTTTGTTACAGATGATATTAGAGAAAAATTAGGTGCTAAAACTAATGATGCATTTTTCCTTATTGCTGATGAATTTGAAAAGGCTCAAAAAATTGCTGGACTTGTAAGAATTGAACTTGGCAAGAGACTAGATTTATTAGAGAAAAATGTTTTCAAATTCTGCTGGATTAACGATTTCCCATTTTATGAATATAATGAGGATGAAGATAAAATTGATTTTAATCACAATCCATTTTCAATGCCACAGGGTGGACTTGAAGCATTGAACACTAAAAATCCACTAGACATTGTTGCATATCAATATGATTTGGTTTGCAATGGTTATGAGGTTGCATCAGGTGCTGTTAGAAATCATGATCCTGAAATTATGGTTAAAGCATTTGAAATTGCAGGATATAAAGAAGATGAAATCAAGAGAAAATTTGGTGCTTTATATACAGCATTCCAATATGGTACACCACCACATGCAGGTATTGCACCAGGACTTGATAGAATGGTTATGCTTATTGCAGATACTACAAATATTAGAGAGGTTATTGCATTTCCTAAGAATAAAAAGGCTAGAGATGTTATGATGAATGCTCCAAGTACTGTAAGCGATGAGCAACTTAAAGATGTTCATATTGCTATTACTGAAAGCGAAGATGACTCGGAAGAAATTTAATTAATAAAATAAAAAATAGTAAGTATTTTAATACTTACTATTTTTTACAATTCAAGTTCATCAGAATCTTTCTTATTTTTTCTTGCATTAAGTTTTTCAATTGCACCTGATTTAATATAAGAATCAATATCCTTTATTTGGAATGAATCTTGCAATTCATTATTTTGTTTAAAAATTTTATTTCTATTTTTATAAATGTCTTCATAATATGTTTGAAGTACATCTTCTAGTGGATGACCTTTTCTAACCTGAGTAGCAGTTTTTAAATTCAAGTAAGAACTTTTCATTACAAATAGGGCAGCAGGTTCATATTGGTTTCTATCAATATATGCATCAAAATAGTCTGGAGTTGTATGGCAAACTACACTTCTAAAATGCTCTATTGACTTAGGATCATTTATATCTGGCGCTGCTTCAGGTGATGGGTTATTTTTGTAGTCGCTATGCGCAGCATATCCTTCTTCTCCTTCTTTTTCCTGATTTGCAGTTTGAAGTTGTATTTCCATTTTGCCTGCAGGTGTATCTAGAATAATAAATTTTGATACATATCCATTTGGCTTCTTTTTTGTACGCGAACTAATTATTTTATAATCAAATTTTTTTAATCTATCTGAGCCTAAATTACTGCTGTGAAATAAGGTATTTATTTGATTCTGCAATAGTTGAAAATTATGTTCATCATCTATTCTAGCACTAAAATCTTCAAACAAATAATCAAAATCTGTTTTTGATAAATTATCATATTCAGTAGGTTTTGGATAGTCCATAAATGATAAATGAAATTCATCTTCAGTCATATTCTTTTCTTGTGTTATAGGTAAATATGCCTTTCTTTGAATAATGAAGTTTTGTTCATCTAAATAATGTTGTCTTAAATCTGTGGCTTCATCAGGTAATATATCTTGCAAATATCCTAGAAGCTTTATCATATTGTCATAATATTCTTCTTTTGACATATTATTTCTTTTTTCTGGATTTCGCAAACTATTACTAAAATCAATTAAAGAAGAAATTCTTCTTCTATTTTCATCTCTTTGCTTTGAAATTTCAGAGTTGGGAGAAAAGCTTTCAGATGATGCATCTACTAATATTTTAATTGCAAACATATCTGTAATTTCTCTATCATATTCTTCTTTTGACGCTCTATAAAGAGATTTATCTAAGAAACTTTCATCTGATTTAAAACGACCCTTAATTCTAATATGTGTACCAGAATGTTCTTTGTTATGTTCAAGTAAAATACAGCTTATAAAATTTTTATAGTATTCTATTTTTTCAATATCTTCTTCACTATGTGTACTAAAATAGTTTTCTTCAAGATTTTTAGAAACATGTTTTTCAAAATTTTTAGAGTATTGGTTTGAGTCTTCAAGTGCAAAATCATTATGCTTTTCTTTTATTGCATGCCAAACTTCATCCCAATTTTTTGCTGTAATATTAGATATATCTGCACTACCAATTGTATCAGCGATTATTTTTAAATAGTCTTTTTTTTCTTCACCTTGCATATTATTTATTTTTTCTTTCATTTGCTCGGCTATTGTTTTATCAAGACCCTTTCCAACAATTTTATTTCTATTATCTATATAACGATTTTGATATTCTTTATCTTTTTGGTCTACAGAAGTATTAGACTTATCAACAGAAACATTAGATTTAATTGTTTCATTTTCATTTAATTCTTTTTTTTCTTCGTCAGGATTCATCAATATTCTCCTTTTTTCAAAATTCATTTACATTATACCATATTTTTTGACAAAAGTAAACAAAAAAAGCCTTGAAAAAGTTGAAAAAGACGTATTGACATTTACTAAAATATGGTTATAATGTTTAATTAGGTTTTACCAATTATTTCTATAATTTTTATTCTAAAAATTTTTATCTTTATTAATCAAAAATTTATAATCAAAAATTAATAATTAAAAATCTAATTAGTTTAAAAAACTAAAATTCAAGGAGGAACATGAATAGTAAAAAAATTTTATTTATATTTATTTCACTTTCAATTCTTTTGGCTACAAATTTATTTACTAATAAAATATATGCAGCAGAATGTCAAAAAATTAATGAGAATGAAGTAAAATATTTTAATTCTAAAATAACCTTAACAAATGACAATGGTGAAAAAACATATAAAAATGTACAGTTTCCAATCTATAATGAGGGAGGAAATACGTATTCATTCGAAAGTGCAAAATATCATTTGAAATACAATAATAAAAAATTAGAATTACACCAAACAAATGAAAATATATTTTATACAGAAGATGAAAATTGCGAGAAATATGAGGACAACTATTCTACGGAGTATGAAATAGAAATTCCATTTGTATTAGCTACAGACAATAATAGATGTTTAAAGGATCAATCTTGGGTAAATGAAATACTTGATTTTTACTCAAATACTGATTTTAATATTTATGTTGATGGACAAAATTTGAATTTGAAAAATCCTTCAGGTGAAATTAATACTTACATGATAGATCTTAAAAATAACATTTTATATACAAATGGTGATGAACAAAGGCTACTGGATAATCCATTGGACAAAGAAAAATTACATAAATTAATACTGAAAATTTCAGAAAAAAAAGGAATGAAATATGTGCTACGCTTTAAGTTCAACTTTTGGCTAACAGGAGTTTGCGAAAATTATTATGATATAAAAACAAATAAATTAATTGATACCAAAGCACAGAATGGAGAAGAAGGAGATGAGGTAAAGCCTAATTATAAAACTTTTAAAAATTATCAATTTAATAATTGTGATGCAAAGTTGAATGAAGATGGAAAAATTATTGTTAATGAAGGAATAAATTATGTTACACATTATTATGATAAATTATGGGATGGAGAAATAGATTATTTAGATTATGAAAATAATAAAATTATTTCTGAACCAATTTATTTCAAATCTAAAATAGAAGAAGATTTATTAGAAAACAATAAAAATATTGAGAGTTATTCTTTTTATGAAGAAAAGAGAGAATATGATGATAATAATAATTATTTAAAACTTATTTGTTATTACAAATCTAACGAATATGACAAAGATAAAAATGAGAAAACAAAAGAATTAGAAAATGATGCACCAAAAGACAACAAAGAAGATAGTGTTAATAAAGAAACAAAAGAATATGATGAAAAAAATATTACTAATGATGAATTAAATAATAAAAATAAAAAAACAGCAGAAAGCAAAGAAAAAAATAACAATGATAAACAAACAAATGAAAGCCAGATAGATAATAAAGATAATTTGAACAAAAATAGTAATAAGAAAACAATTGAAAAAGATGAGCTTAAAGAAAACAAAATAGTAGAAACAATCAATAATAAAAGTTTATTAGATACTAATTCCAAGATAAATAATAGAATAGAAAAAATAAACAATTTTTCTAAAGCACAATATATTAAGTTACCAAAAGCAGAAATAACAGAAGAGCAGGCAATAAAAAATGTAGAAACACCCAAAACAAAAAAAGCATATAGTTATGAAAATTTAATGATAGGACCTAAGAAAATTTCTGAAAATAATAAAATATTTGAAAATGATACAAAAAGTAAAAATAGGGTTTCAAAAAATAAAATAATAAATGATGCAAATACTGCAAATGAAATTACTGAAAAAGAGAATCAAATAAAAGAAAACATAAAGAACTCAAACAAAATAGAAGATACATATCAAACTCCTTTACCTCAAACAATTTCTTTATTAGAAGGAAAGATAAAAAGTTTAAAATTCAAACTTAAGATATGGATTATAGTTGCATTCATTAATTTATTTGTTACAATACTTTTAATACTTAATAAGTTGAAAAAAAAATAAAATAGTAGTAATATTAATATATAAAACTATAAAATGAATGTAAATATATTTTTAATAGAAGATTTTAAATCGTATGATTTATTAATAACGAATTATGATTTTGTTGTTTTATAATTTTTTAAAAGTTTATAGGAACTTGAAAAACCTAAATATTTATTTTAAAAGGAACCGATATGTATTTAATAGTTGGACTTGGAAACCCTGAACCAGAATATAGCAAAACACGTCATAATATGGGATTTGATACTGTTAATAAAATAGCAGAAAAATATGAAATCAAATTTGACAAGAAAAAATTTGATGGATTAATTGGAATTGGTAAAATCGAAAATGAAGATGTTATTTTATTAAAGCCACAAACATATATGAACGAAAGTGGTAAATCAATAATTCAAGTAAAAAATTTTTACAAGATTCCATTGGATAAAATTATTGTAATATATGATGATATAGATTTGCCAGAGGGAGTTGTTAAATTAAGAAAGAAAGGTGGAGCAGGAACTCATAATGGAATGAGGTCTGTTGTAAGTGAACTAAATTCAACAGATTTTATTAGAGTCAGAGTAGGTACTGGACAACCAATCTTTAAAGAACTATTAATATCATATGTCATACAAAAATTATCTGATGAAGATTATAACAAACTAATACCAGCAATAGAAAAAGCCGCTGATGGTGTGGTTGAGATATTAAAAAACGGCATTGATATTGCGATGAACAAATACAATAGTTAAAAAGTTTATTAAATAAAGATCAAAATTTTCTACAAAAGATATCAAAATAAAAATAAGACATGAATAAAACAAGTACTATTTTTTAGAATAGAAAAACGAAAGGAAAAAATGAAAGATATTAAATTATATATCAAACAATCAAATAATCAATATGAGATATTTGTAGTAGAAGATGGTCATATTGCAGAATACTATCAAGAAGAAAACAGCAAAAAAAGGATAGAAGAAAATATATATTTAGCAAAAGTAAAAGACGTACTAAAAGGAATGAATGCTTGCTTTATTGATATTGGAGAAGAAAAAAATGCTTTACTTCATATCAAAGAAATGATTCCAAAACAAAGCGACATTACTGGGAATGAACAGGCAGATTTAGAAAAATTTGATATTAATAAATTAATTAAAACAGGAGATGAAATTTTAGTACAAATAAAAAAAGATAGTAGCTCTATGAAAGGTGCTAAAGCAACAAAAGATATAAAATTAATTGGAAAATATGTAATACTAATGCCATACTCAAAATTTGTAACCACTTCTAAAAAAATAGAAGACAAAAAAGAAAAGGCAAGACTTACAAAAATTGCAAACAAAATTGCAGAAGAAAATAACAATGAATATGGAATAATAATTAGAACAGCATCACAAAGCCAAGAACAAAAAACAATAGAAAAAGATTTTGAAGAACTAAAGAAAAAATGGAATGAAATATTAGAAAAATCTAAAAAATCAAAAGCACCTGCAAAATTATATGATAATAATGGAATGATTGGCAAACTAATAAAAGACTTTACACCTTATGATTTACATGTATACACAAATGACTCTATAATCGAATCATTTGTAAAATCAATAGATGAAAACATAGACACACAGATTTCTAATATCAATTTAGAAGTGAAAAAAGCCAGAAAAATATGGCTTAATTGCGGAGGATTTATAACTATAGATCCTACAGAGGCATTAATAGCAATAGACGTAAACTCTGGAAAATTTACTGGTAAAAAAGAATTAAAGGATACAATTCTTAAAGTAAATTTAGAAGCGGCAAAAGAAATTGCTAGACAAATAAGATTACAAGATTTAGGTGGAATTATACTAATTGACTTTATTGATATGGAAACAAATGAAGAGAGGGAAGAAGTAAAACGTGCTTTTGAAGAATGCGTAAAAGCAGATAGGTCAAAAGTACAAGTACTAGAATTTACAGAACTAGGGCTTTTAGAAGTAACACGAAAGCACATATTTGGAAGGTAGAAATATATAAATGGTATGTATTTATTCATTTTTTAAGCCCGCGCAGCGAGCAACCGGAGCGTAAGCGAAGGGCGAATGATTATACTTTCAGATC
>CAYWAH010000039.1:0-6592 GCA_964456505.1 uncultured Clostridium sp.
GACATTTTTGCTTTTAATTACTTAAGACATTATCACTTTTAATTAATAAATTTATACAAAAAAAATACTTTTTTGTTTGACTTTTGAGATATTTATGCTATAATATGTGTTATCTATTTTTTATATTTAGATATTAATCCCTATACACCTTAGGAGATTAATGTAACTATTAATCAATGCAGAAAAAGAAAGGGAAAAAGTATGGTTAGACAGAGAAAAGTTTTGGATGTCGACGCTCTTAGGAGTAAGGAGAATGAAGAACTCAGTAAATTGAGTTCAAAGTTTTCAGGAGTAAGAAAATTGCATTCTAATCCAGCTATTTATGATGTAACAGAATGTGATTCTCGGAATCAAAAAATTGAACACCATGGTGTCTTAATTGGCACAAGAGTTTTGATTGAACCTAAGTTTGATCGAATAAAACTCGTATGTGATGACAATTTTATTGTTGCTACACTTCATTCTAATGGAGAAAAAAGGAATTTTCTCTACAATAGGCATGGAGAAATTGTCTTCAAGAATTTTGTAGCATACAGAGGTGGATTTTTTTTCTCGTATGATTTTCCAAAGGCTGAAAAAAAGTCAACGTGTTCAGTTAAGGGGCTTAAGGTCTATGGTCGCAATTTAGCGTTGCTAAATTTTGACTATGAAATTAGTAGCTATGAAATTTTTAAAAAGTTAAATGGTGAAAATGCAATAAAGATCTACCCTAAAGGCAATAAAGAGCCTAGAATTTATAGGTACGGTTCTAACTAACCATTAAAGAGAAAGCCTTTAATAAGGCTTTCTTTTTTTAAAAATTTTAAAATTTTCGACAAATGTCTTTATTTTTTTATTTTCTTATGATAATATCATTTTAATGAAATTAAAAATATAAGTATTGCAATTCGATATTTAATCAATGATCAAGTATATCATATTAAATAATATACCAAATAATGTGCTAATAATGTACTGATATTTACTGACAATGTACTAAATTTATTTTTACAAGCAATCAAAATAATTCTAATAAAGAATTAGGGAACTTTTAACTCAAGCAATACATAGGAAAGGAAGATTAAAATGGAATTTAAAAAATGTGTACGTTGCGGATGTTTCTTTTCTACAGAAGATGCAGTTTGTCCAAACTGCAAAACCAAAGACGAAATAGATAAAAAAACTATTAAAAATTATATGGCAAGTGCAAATGTTCCAGAAAATATTGAAGCGCTTTCATCTATTTCTGGTGTGTCTGTAAAAAACATTAATAGATTTTTAGAAAATGAAGATTTTTCAAAAATCAAAAAGCAATTTTCAAAAGTAAGCGAGCCAATTGAAATCAAAAAGACTTTGTAATTACAAAGTCTTTTTATGTTTTTTTAATATTAATTCTAATAAATAACTTACCATTGTAACTAGTGAAATTACTAGGCAAATTTTATATAGTTTTGTTGCATGATATTGTACGTGGAATTTGCCAACTGAATTTTGATCAACCTTTATTTGAACTAATCCATTTTTTGATTCTGTTGTTTCAAAAGTTTTCTTTGCTCCATCACTAGTAGTAAGCTCTGCAACATATCCTTTATAATATAAGAATGGTAATTCTAATGTTGTGTCATTTGATGCGCTTGTTATTTCAAAATCTAATTTTCCATTTGTTTTATTTTCATTTGTAATTTCTGCGTTACCCTTTAGAATATGTACTTTTTGATCTCTATTTACAACATATTGTTCATTATTTATTGCTTTTTGTGGCCAGTATTCCAAATATGATGAATATCTGCTCGTATCCCAACTTGTGTCTATTACTTCATCCTCTTCAAAATAAGCATTTCCTATATCTCTAACTTCAAGATTTTTTGCAAATGACAAGCCATATAAACATGTTGCTGTTACTAAAATTGTTGTAACTGTAGTTAACATTTTCCTTGCATTTGTGCTTTCTTTAAATTTGTTTTCAAAATATTCAAGTAACAAAATATAATTTATACCTGCTACAATTGAGAAACATAAGTCTATGAATTCTAGCATTCTCCATGGGAATTGTATATTCAATAAAATTTTAGGCATAAAATACCATGGGAATATAAATGTTGCCATTAAACATGATACAAATCCTGTTATCATAAAGAATTTGTAATTTGTTCTCAATGTTTCATCTTTCTTCATTCTCTTCAAAGCAAATGGAATTAAGAATAGTGCAAGTATTGTTGGTATTCCTATTGTGTAATCTCTTCCATCTTTTTGCCAGAACATACTAGTAAATAAATTAACAGGATTTAATCCGCTTGATTGTACTGACCAACGTGTAAACATTTTTCTTTTTACTTCATAGTCTGTTGCATGCATTTGCTCAAAAAGTGGTAATTCAAAAAACAATACAGAAAGTATGATTATTATCAATGAAGAAAATAGAGTTTTAAATATCTTTTTATCTCTTAATT
Source organism: uncultured Clostridium sp. (assembly GCA_964456505.1). GTDB lineage: Bacteria > Bacillota > Clostridia > TANB77 > CAG-508 > CAG-793. The sequence continues at coordinate 2,430 of CAYWAH010000039.1, forward strand.
TATCAATGTTTATTATTACATAAATCAATGCAATTATTGCTGTGTAGAGTACACTTATATTGTGTGAAAGTGCTAGTAAAACAGCACCTATTACAAGTTGATATGATTTTTCTGTTTTGCCATTAAGTACATTGTAAAGTCCATTGAAGATTATTGGCATAAACATAAAACTAGCCATTTCCCCTACCGCTAAACGTACATAAATATTTAGCATTCTATATGGCGCTGACATATAAATAATTGCTGAAAACATTGCTGCTAATTTGTTGTTTGTAAGGTTCTTTACGAATTCATACATTGCAATTCCTGACACAAGCAATGTAATGAAAGCATAAATTTTCATGGCGGTTACTACATTTCCTATAAGTAATGCAAAGATTACATTTATTATTGTTGTAACTGGTGGATAAAATAAGTTCCAAGCAAATCCTAATTTATTTGAGAAACGTGAAACAATCAAGGGCGATTCGTGATTTTTTAATTGTTCTATTGTGCCTATTGTACGAGAAATATGAAATTCTCCATCATCTCCTGTATGTATACCCTTTTGCATTAAAGGAACTGACAATAGTAATGCAACTATTAAAATAATGAAATATGGTAACACCTTGTTTAGCTTTTCTTTTTTCATTTTGATTTCACTCCCTAATATTATCTATTTTAAAAATTTTTATCATAAATTTAGTGTGAATTAAAAATTGATTTAAATTCACACATTATAAATCGCAATTATAATATATGTCAATTATATTTTTTATATAAAATGTTTTATCTTTAATTTTTTTGTACTATGGCAAAGCCAATATCATTTTTTCGTAAATCTTTTAAGATTTTTAAAAGTTTGTCTTCTTCTTTTTCAATATTTTCTTTATCTTTTGCTTTTTCAATTTTAATTTCAAATCTGTGTCCACCATTTGTATATTCAAAAAATTGAGACTCACATTCTATTTTTTTATTTATATTTTCTGAAGAAATGTCAAACGAATTGCAGTATTTTTCTTTATCAGTAATGTTCTTTACTTTTCCAAAAATTACTCTATCAAAGTCAAGAAAATCTTTGTCAATTTCTTCATCATAATTTCCTGCTAACACAAATGTAATTCCAGATTTTTTTGAAAATTCATCAATGGTTTCTCTCATTGTTTTTACAATTTTTATTGCTAATTCCATAGCGTTTTTGCTTTCTTCCATTTTTTCATTTGTAAGTAAATAAATAGTTTCTTCTAATCCTGTGAATTTAATTTGCAATACACCTTGTTTTAATACTCTTTTAATTTTGTCTTCGCCTTTTATTTTTTCAGAATCAAGCCACACACTTTCTCCCATTAAAAATGGAAAGTTTTCGCATTTTTTGTTATTTTGTATTTCTAATCTTTCTAATTGTTGATCTTTAATCATATTCAATTCTTCATCTAAATCGCTCCAAAATTCTGAAATCTTATCAACATTTTTTAAAGCAATTCTAGGCAAGTTAATTGTTGTTGATGAAATTACTCCTCTGCCTCCAGATACGGCTTTATCTTCATCAACCAAATTATCTATTACTCTTGTTCCGTCTGAAAAATAGCTTACTTCTGTGTTGTAATCCCCCTCTTTATAAAATGCAGAATTGTAAGAACTATCTATAAATGAGAAGGAAATATTGTCAGTTTTAATAGCAACCTCAACTGCCTTTTTAAACAAATCGTAATTTTTAGAATTTTCTTCAAAGTTAACATCATCACTGATTTTGAAAACAACCTTTGGAGAAATTGCTACTTTGTTTTCTCCAATTCCTTCTTCAATTGTTCTTAGCAAGTTTGATGTTACCATTCTTCCTTCACTTGAAGTATCTGTGCCCAAATTTATTGTTGTAATTTTTGTTGGTGCCAAACTATTTAAATCATGAACAAAGCCTTCCATTGCTTGGTATGTTTGCTCATTTGTTTTTTCTAATGATTTTTTATAACATATTCTAAACATTCTTTTTAGTTCTTCAGAATTACGTGTAAATTTATAAAAATCTTCGATATTAAAATCAATAGAGGAAAGTTTATCTATCTCTCTTTCGATTCCATTTATAGCTATAAATTTATCATAATCTGTGTATTCTAACAAAGAATAAATTGTTTCCCTAAAAACTTTTTTGAAAGTTTTAATTACACCAGGAGCCATATAATAATCAAATGCCGGAATCGATGTTTCTCCATCTTGATCTTTTTGATTACTTGAAATTGCAATTACAGCAAGCATTGTATATGAGCTTATGCTTTGTGGCTCTCTCATTGAGCAATTTCCAGCAGAAAAACCATCTGTAAAAAGCTTTTCCAAATCCATTTGTACTGATTCTGTTGTACCCATTGGATAATTTTCAATTTTGTTTATAAAAATATCTCCATTCTCATGACTATCAGAATATTTTTTCTTCATTAAATATGATGTTGTAAATTCTTCAGAAACGGTCTTACCATATGCTTCCATCATTTCTACTGCATTTTTGTCATTGTTAATTAAACTAGAATTTTCCTTTGTGGTCAATCCTAATTTTTCAAGTGCTTTCAAAAATTTGTGCTTACGTTTTTCTTCAAAAAATATTTCTCTTGATTGATTTCTTTTTTCTCTGTATTCTGCAAAAGATTTGTAAACATCAGCATAATTATTTGCTTTAAGTTCCTCTTCAATTAAATCTTGAATGTCCTCAATTTTGATTTTTTGAACATTCAATTTAATGATTTTTTCGATAACTTTGTTGTATATTTTGTTTACATCATCTTCGTTATATTTGCCATCAATACTATCAAAGCCCTTTTTGATTGCAATGGCAATTTTTGTACCATCAAATGAAACTTTTTTTCCGCTTCTTTTTACAACAATTAAATTACTTAAATATTCTTCGTTCATAAATTACCCTTCATTTATTTCATATATTTTTTGATTAAGAACATACTTTGCTTTTTCTTCATCATCAGCATAAATGTAAGCAATTGTTTCGCCTTGTGTAACACTATCAGAAACTTTTTTGTTAAATACAAATCCAACTCTTGGATCAATGTTATCTTCTTTCTTTTCTCTTCCTGCACCTAAATATCCAGAAAGAACACCGATATTATATGCATCAAGTTTTGTAACTACTCCAGTTTTTTCTGCTTTTATTGGAACTATGTATTTTGCCTTTTCAAATTTATCAGTGTCTTCTATGTAAGCAATATCTCCACCTTGATTTGCAACCAATTCTTTAAATTTATTGTAAGCAGAACCATTTGCAATACTCTCAAGAATTTTTTCTTTGCCCTCTTCTTCTGTTGATACTTTTTCTGCAAGTAACAACATGTTTGCTCCTAATTTTGTGATAATATTTTTTATGTCTTCAGGCATTTCTTTTCCTTTAAGAATATTTATTGCTTCAATAACTTCAAGAGAATTTCCTACCGTGTGTCCAACAGGTTCATCCATATTTGTTATGATACACACGGTTTTCCTATGTGAAAGTTCGCCAATTTTTGTCATTATATCGGCTAACTTTTGTGCTTCTTCTTTATTTTTCATAAAAGCACCGCTTCCACAAGTAACATCAATTACAATTTTATTTGCACCTGCTGCAATTTTTTTGCTCATTATGCTTGAAGCAATTAGTGGAATACTTTCAGTACAACTTATCGTATCTCTAAGTGCATACAATTTTTTATCTGCTGGAGCTAAATTCAATGTTTGTCCAATCAAACTAATTCCAATTTTTTTAACATTATTTTTAAATGTTTCAATATCTATATTTGTTTGGTAGCCAGGGATTGATTCTAATTTATCAATAGTTCCGCCAGTAAAGCCCAATCCTCTTCCAGACATTTTTGCAACAGGTATTCCAAGTGATGCAACAATTGGCATTAAAATTAAAGTTATCTTATCTCCTACTCCACCTGTTGAATGTTTATCAACTACGTTTCCTAAATCAGATAAATCTAATATATCTCCTGAATGAGCCATTGCCAAAGTCAAATCTGTGATTTCTCTTTCATTCATTCCATTGATATATATTGCCATAACTAATGCTGCTGCTTGATAATCTGTAATATTTCCATTTGTGTAGTTTTCTATAAAGTAATTTATTTCATCTGTTGATAATTCTTTTTTATCTCTTTTCTTTGCAATTATTTCTAATATATTCATTTTTTCTCCTTGGTTTTCCA
>CAYWAH010000039.1:6692-8964 GCA_964456505.1 uncultured Clostridium sp.
TGGTTTTCCACAATTTCTATACAAAATGTGTAATAAAAGTTTTTCTATGTAATGGACATGGTCCATATTTTTTCAATGCTTCAATATGATCTTTTGTACCATATCCTTTGTTTTTTGCAAAACCATATTGTGGGTAAATTTCATCATATTGTCTCATTAATCTATCCCTTGTTACCTTTGCTAAAATTGATGCACACGAAATTGAATAGCAAGTTGCATCACCTTTAATAATCGATTCATACGGAATATTAAAAGTATCAATTTCCTTTAAAGCATCAACCAAAATAATATCTGGTTTTTTGCTCAATTGTTTAATAATATCTTCAACGCAAAGAGTTAATCCTTTTTTGGTTGCATTTAAAATATTTATGCTATCTATTTCTTCTTGTGAAGCTAATTGAACACTCCAAGCAAGAGAATCTTCGATTATTCTATCATACAAAATTTCTCTTCTTTTTTCAGTAACTTTTTTTGAATCGTTTACCCATTCTAGTTCAGAATCTTTTTTCATTACAACAGCGCCAACAGCAACTGGTCCTGCAAGTGGTCCTCTACCTGCTTCATCAATTCCACAAATTAAATTTGTGCCTTCATCATATAAATTCTTTTCAAATTTTTTTAAATTTTCTAATCTTTCAAGTTCTTGTTCTTTCATATTTCCCTATCGTTTATATTTTTTCTAAAATAATGTTTCTTAATTTTTTAAATTCTTTCTATTATAAATAAGATAATTTTATATTTTACTTATCAAATTTAATAATTCATATTTTTTTATTTCTGTATTTCATTTACTTCGTTTGCATCTTCTAAACCATCATCAACTAAAATTTCAGAAAGTTTATATTTTCCATTTATTCCATTTGTATATATGACTTCATTTTCATCATAATTCACTAAATAATATCCATCAGTTTCATTTTGAACATCTAATTTCAAATCTTTCAAATCATCATTTGAAAGCACATAATACATACCATATTGATCTGCCGAAATTAAATTATGTTTTTTGAATTCTATAATTTTTTCATCATATATTTTTCCATCTGCTGTTTTTAAATTAGTAGAATTTGTTTGAGTATTATTATCTAATTGTGTTTCGCTTTGTTGTATCTCGTTAGTTTGCATAATTTCATTTGTTGCAACTAGTTCATTTGAATTAGCAACATATTCATCTGCATATTTATCTAATGATGTTCCATACAATACAGTATTTCCATCCAATTTTTTATTGTCATTTTGACCTTTACATGCTGCTTGAATCAACATCATATTTGATTTTATTGTATCTTCTTTTGCTTTTTTATTATTATTTTCAAAATATTTGGCTATTGCAAATGCTAGTCCAATTATCAATGCAGCAAGAATTATTATTCCAATTATTCCTAAGCCTTTTTCTTCTTTCATTTTAGTATTATTCTTTTCCTTTCATATATTGTTATTATATTTTATAAAAATTATATTGACAATTTAAAGTTAAAATAATATAATAGGTGTAGAAAGTAATCCACAGTGATGTGGGTATCACAACTAAAGTTGATTAACCAACACATTGACATGAGGATATCAGATGTGTTGGTTTTATTATTTATTTAACTTATTGATTTCTCTATCTACACATAAGGCGTAGATGATAGCCAATAAGGTGATATTTAATAAAATTGAAATTGATAAAATTACATATGTAATAAGTATGAATTCCAACATAGGCTATCACCTCCCTTCTCTCAATTCCAAATGGATTGAGTAAAAGTTTGTGATACCCACACCAACAACATCTGCTTTTTACTTTCTACGCTTTGTATTCTACTACATTTATTATTAAAAATCAATTAAAATTCGGCTTTATTTACAAAAAAGATGGAGAAAATTTCTCCATCTTTTTGCTTTTTTTGATACTATTTGATTCTTTTTGATAATATTCCACTTTACTCGATTTTACCAGACTTTTTACCATTTTTCATTATGTAATATTTTTATGGCCCTTTGTTTGCATAAAATTGAACTTGTGCTAATTCTACACAAGTTCAATTTATATTATTTTTCTAATCTTTTTGAAACTATAAATCTGGGTAGTCTACTATTTTTTCGAATAAGCCGTAGTTTTTCTTTAGTATCTTTGTATCTTCATCATTTACAACTCCATCTTCATTAAAGTCGAATGTTGAATTTGTGGCTTTGTTTTGAGATGTTATTGTACCATAATGAGATTTGATTAATGTTAAGTCATCAACATTGATTTCTTGAACTTTCTTCAAGTCATCTGCTGTTTGAA
>CAYWAH010000040.1:0-8939 GCA_964456505.1 uncultured Clostridium sp.
AGTAGCAAAAATAAATACAAAATTTTTAAATAATACTATCTAAAAAGTAAAATTTAATGTGCATAAATTTAAAATAATGAAATGAAATAAAGTTCTATTTTGCAAAAATTTTGTCCTAGCGAGCACTGAATTTGTGTGACCGCGAAATCGCTTTTCACAAAAATTCTAAGTTTATGGGGATAAACCCCAATCCCCTTATAAAAAATTTAAAAATAAGAAAGGGCTTGGGACAAAGTCCCATGATATCAGAATGTAAGATAGACGAATTACGGCTAGCCACATTCAGTGCTCGCTAGGACAAGAAATAAACATATTAAAAACAATTTTTATAAAAATTAATAGTTCACCTAAAAAATAATAAACACACATATTGAATACTTTTGTTTTTTGTGTTAAATAATATATAGTTTAGAAAAAGGAAAATAAAAAAATGATAAAGATAGTTTCTTATAATATGCCAGATATGGATGGAGTAAGCTGTATGTATGCTTATTCAGAATTACTTAACAAATTAGGAAAAAAATGTGCCTACATAATAGATGGAAAGCCCAAAAAAGAGGTAGAAATTGTATGTGATATTTTTAATATAGAATTAGATTATTCGAATAAATTAAAAAAAGATGACAAAATTATTTTGGTTGATACAAATGAAATAAATGAAATATCTCATAATTTGAATTTTGATAATATTATTGAAATTATAGATCATCATCATAAATCAGAAAAATTAAATTTAATGCCTAATGCTAATTTTCAGATAGAGAAAGTAGGAGCTGCTGCAACTCTTATTGCAGAAAAATTTAAATTGTATAAAATAGAAATTTCATTAAATGCAGCAATTCTATTATATTATGGAATAATATCAAATACTATGAATTTACATTCAAATACAACAACTGAAAGAGATGAAAAAATGGCAAATTGGTTAAGCGAAAAGATTAACAAGCCATTAGAAAAGATAACAAATCAGATTTTTAAAAGAAAATCATTAATAGATAATTCATATTTAAGAAATGAAATGGATATGGAATATAGAAATGAAAATTTAAATATAAGTTGGACAATGGGACAACTTGAAATAGCAGACGTTATGAGTTTTATTAATAAAAACAGAAATAAAATATTTGATATTATGAATAAAATTAAAATAGAAAAAAATATCGATTTTTTATCTGTTAACTGCATTGACATTATAAATGAATACACAATTATTCTTCCACTTGATTACGAAACAGAAAAAATTATAGCTAACACTCTAAAATTGAAATCAAAAAATGAATATTTTTACATAAATAAAATATTAACAAGAAAAGAAATATTTGAAAAGATATGGCATATATACGGAAAATAAAGGATTTTCCTTTACGAATTACGTAAACTATGATAAAATAGAATATATGAATGGAGGTAGTAAAATGAGTCATACTGAAAAAGAAATTAAAATTTTAAATGTTGATGCAAAAGAAACAATTAAGAAAATGAGTACATTAGGAGTAGAACCAAAAGGAAAATATATTCAAGATGTTTATACTTTTGATTTTCCAACAGTTGATAAGTCTTTTTATCAAAAATTAAAAATAGCACAAGATACAAAGGACAAAAAGCAAATTATTGATTTAATCAAGGATATCAGACCTTGTTTTACTAAAGAGTATTTAAAAAAATTCAATGAAATATTAGGAACAGAAGATATTATTTCATATATAAATGAAAATGAAGATTTAAGTAAACTTAATAATATGGAAATCAATGAAATAATGAAGAAAGTAAATGATGATTATTCAAAATGGATAAGATTAAGACAAACAGGAGATCAAACAACAATAACAATTAAGAAAATAGTTAATAGTAATGGCGAATATGATTTGGATGCGGTTAGAGAATTAGAATTTGAAGTTCCAAGTATTGAAGAAGGAAAAGAATTTTTAGAATCACTTGGCTATTATCCATCACTACATCAAAAAAAGATGAGAATTGCTTATGATTATAAAAATACAGAAATGGTAATTGACAAATGGCCTAAAATACCAGCATATATTGAAGTAGAAGGCGAAAACAAAGAAGATATATGTGGCGTTGTAAAAGACCTAGGTTTTAGAGCACCTGATATGAAAGTAATGAATACAGATGATGTATATAAAGAAAATGGTCTTGATATTTATTCATACAAGAATTTAGACTTTTCAGAAAAAGAGCTTGAAGAAGTAAAAGAAATTTTAGAATACGATCCTAAAATCGAAGCTAAAACCAGTAATAAAATAATAAGAGAGTAATAATTATGGAAATAATAATTGAGGGAATGGACGGAGTTGGAAAAACAACTGTTGCCAAAAAACTTTGTGATAAATATAATTTCAAATATGTTGATAGACCATTACAACATTTATTTAATATTGGAGAATTAGGAAGCAAAGAAGATATAGAATTTCAAAGTAAACTAAATAAAATTTTTGAGGAAGATAGTAAAATTCAAGCTTGGATAACAGGATTAGGGAATATATATAATTCTATAAAATATAAAAATGAAAACGTTATTATAGATAGAGGGGTTATTTCAAATTATTTTTGGAATGGCAATGATGAAAACGAACTAATTTTCAAATCAATAAATGATTTAGTTGGCTTTCCAGATGTAACAATAATATTGTATGCTTCTTTAGAAACTAGACTTAACAGAATAAAAGCGAGAGATATAAACGATAAAGATTTAAAAGACTCTGATGTTTATAGACCTGATGGATATAAGAAAATGGCTACTTTTATAAAAAAGTATAATATTCCCTATGTTTTTGTTAATACAGAAAATAAAACACCAGATGATGTTGTTAAAGAAATAGAAGGAAAAGTTAATTTTAGAGGAAGAGATGGTAGAGAGGATATTGAATAAAATGAAAATAAATTTTAATAATGTAATTGAAAACGATTTCGAAGAAGAAATATATAAAAGTTATGAAAATAAGATTATTAATTATTTGAAAGAATACGGAGAAACATCTTTTTGGGATATTATAAGAAATGTAGGTGGCAGTGAAAGAAGAATGATAAGATTGCTTAATGAAATGATTAACATTGGAGAAATTTCTTTTAATGGCAAAAATAAATTTTATATTAAAACTAATAGTTCGGAAAATTATATTCATAATTGTATATGTAAAGAATGCAATGGCAAAAGAGTTAATATTGGAATTTTTAATACAATTTTAAAAGACTTGGAAATAATTTGGAATAATAAACCAAATGCAACTTTTTATTTTGACCAAAGACCGGTTACATTAAATACAACTCTTAGAAGAGTAGCATATCTAATGAGCAATGGAGATATTAAAGGAAAAAAAATAATAATGCTTGGTGATGATGATTTAACAAGTGTTGCATTAGCATTGTTAAAATTAGATTGTGAAGTATTTGCTTTAGATGCTGACGAAAGATTAATAAAATATATAAACAAGATTTCAAAAGAATATAACCTTAATTTAAAAGGAATGGTATATAATGCATTAGATAAAACAAACAATGAATTAATGAATAAATTTGATGTGCTTATGACAGATCCTACACCTGAAAAAATTCCTTTTACATTATTTATGAATAGAGCAATTGAACTAACAAAAGGTGAAGGCTCAATAATCTATACTTCAATTTATTCTTCCGCTATGAAAAAAACATTAGATTTACAAAAAATTATAACAGACATGAATTTATATATCACCGATATTATACCTAAATTTACTGAGTATCAGTCAATAATGGAACTATATTCACCAAGTGATATCGAATTATTTAAAAAATATGGTGTGCATTTTGACAATGAAAGTATTTGCTTTACAGAAAGTTTATTTAGAATGGAAGTCACAGAAACAACAAGAAAATTAAAAATAAAATATAAGGGATCTGATATTTTTGGAAAAGCAACAAAGAGAGCAATAAAAGATAACAAAAATGATGTACAAGCTAATTCTAATGATATGGAATATCTTATGAATGTAGAAAAAAATTTAAAGGAAAATTCAGAAAAATATTATGAAAGTGAGTAATAAAAGTTGGAAAAAATTCTTGGAAAGCATGTCATTTTAGATGTAAAAAATTGTAGCACAAAATATCTAGATGATATCTATTCAATAAAAAAGATTGTTTTAGAGTGTGCAAAATTATATGATTTACATATATTAAACCTAAAATTTCATAAATTTAAGCCAATAGGATTAAGTGGCTTTGCAATCCTTTCAGAATCTCATATTGCAATACATACATGGCCTGAATATAATTTTGTTTCAATTGATATTTTTACTTGTGGAAAAAATTTAAATACAGAAAAAGCGGCTAAATATATTGCAAAAAAATTAGAAGGAAAAATAGTTCAAGAATATAAATTAAACAGGGGGTTTTAATTATGAATGAATTCATTATAGATTTTCAAGTAACGAAAATGTGCAATCTAAATTGTGAATTTTGTTGTGGAGCAGATAAATCAAAAAAAGATAGTAATTTAGAAGAAATAAAAAATGTAATTGATAAGTTAAAAAAAGCAGGAGTTGATAGAATTGTTATTACAGGAGGAGAACCACTTATTAGAAAAGACATTGATGAAATAATTCAATACATTTATGATAAAGGAATAAATATTTATCTTTCAACAAATGGCTATTTTTTAAAAGATCATATTAATCTTATATCCAAATGTGTTGACTGTATTGGGTTGCCTCTTGATGGATATACTCCAGAACTAAGCAAAAAAATGACTAGAAAAGATAGTCAGCTAGATATAACTTTAAATAGTCTAAAAATGATTAAAGAATATAACAAAAATATAATTACAAAGGTTGGAACTGTTGTTTCAAAAATAAATTATCAAACTTTGGATAAGTTAGGAGAATTCCTTTATTGTAATAATGAATATGCTCCTGATGTATGGAGATTATATCAATTTACTCCTTTGGGAGAAGGAGTAAAAACTAAAGAAAAATTCTATATCACTGATCAAGAATTTGAAAAAACTGTAAATTATATAAAAAAATTATTCCCTACAAAAAATATTGGTAGTCTTTCAAATTCGGAATCAAATGATACATATATATTTATTGCTCCAGATATGGAGTTTGTTGGATTGAGCAATGATAATTATATAAATCTTGGAAATGCATTAAATATGGAATACTCTGACATTATTGAAATGAGAAAAAATATGGAGGATACTTTAAAAAATGCAAAGAAAAATAGACAATGGACAATTGCAAAATAGACGATATTATTGTGTAATATTTGATTTGGGGTATACTTTAGTAGAACATAATGATGAAATTGAAACAAAAGAACTTGCTAATATATTAAAAATACCATATTGTAATGAATTTAAAGATGAGATTGCATCATTTTGGAAAAATTCTGGAAAGTATACTTTGAATAATATAATTACAAAAGATTTTTATTATAATTTGATAGAAAAACATTTTCCTTATATTGATAAATTTAATATTAGTCCTCAAAATTTTTTTGAAGCTTTGTGCACCAAATCAGAAGTAGGAGCTTATCCTAACACTGAAAAAATTTTAAAATATATTAGTAGTAAAAATATAAAAATATATGGACTAAGTAATTGGTTTAGAGAAGATCAAATAAAAGAATTAGAAAATTTAAATATAAAAAAATATTTTGAAGATGTTTTAGGATGGGATAATTCATATGCAAAACCTAATCCATGTACTATAAATAAATTTATATTAAATAAATATAGCAATAAAAATGTTTTATTAATTGGAAATGATTTAAATATTGATATAAAATGTGCTAAAAACGCTAAGATTGATAGTGTATGGACAAACTATAATAATGAACAAAATAATACAAGTATTATTCCTACATATGAAATAACTTATTAGAATTGAAAAAAATTATTTAGGTATATTATACGAGGAATGATGAAAATGGATATATGGGAAAAATTATATAATGAAGCTAAGAAAGAATATCATCCTGAAGATGTATCACCTTTTATAAGAGCACATCATGTTGTTGTTGCTATTGAAGCAGAAAATGGAGAAATATATACAGGATTTTGCATTGAAGGTGCAAGTGGGGCTAAAGATAGGGATTATAGGAGACGGAATTATAGCAATTGCATGTGCGGATTTTTTATCTAACAGGAATCAAGTAACAATTATTGGAAAACATGATAACAGAAAAAGCATATTATCTAAAATAAATGTTAATTATGTAGACACAAATATAATAACGGAAAAAGTAAATTATTTTGACGTTGTGATAGAAACAGTTGGTGGAAGGCAAAGCGACACTTTGGAAAAAGCTATTAAGATATGCAAGCCAAAAGGTGAAATAATAGTGGTAGGTGTTTATGATAATAATTTTAAATTTGATATATCACTTAGAGAAAGTTTTTATAAAGAGCTAGCAATTGTCGGCTGCAATTCTTTTGAAACTATAAATGGAATTTCTGAATTTAAATATGCTTTGGATTATCTTAATAATAAGAGTAAAATAGCAAATGAGTTAGTAAGTAAAACTTTTGAAATAGATGATTTTGAAGATGCGATAGAATACATAAAAAATAGAAAGCAAAATAATTGCATAAAAATAATGATTAGGATGTAAGCAAAAATGAAATATAAAATGATGATTTTTGATCAGGATGGAACATTATATCCAAAAAAACATGAACTATATCAATATACAAGGAAATTAACAAAAAGATGGCTACAGAATAAACTAAAGGTAACATCTGATGAAATGGAAAAAATATATAAAAGTTTATCAGTAAATTATCCAAATCCTTATTTTGGATTTATATCTTTAGGATGCACTGTAAATGAATATATGTCAGAAGTATTTGATAAGATAGAACCAGAAAAATTTTTAACATATAATCCGATACTCTATAATTTTTTTAAAACATGTAATATAAAGAAGTCTTTAGTAACCTTTTCATCACCAAGATATACAAAAAAATTACAAAATGTTCTTAAAATTACGAATTTTTATTCTGAAATATTATATGTAAAAGATTTTAAAACATATAATAAAAAAGAGTGTTATAAAAAAATTGCAAAAGATTATAATCTAAAATATCAAGAAATTTGTGTAATTGGAGATAGCAAAGAAAATGATATAAACCCTGCAAAAGAGTTAGGGTGTCAGACAATATGGATTTCAAGTGAAGGAAATGCAAATAATATTGATGAATTTATTATAAAAGAAATGGGGAAAAAAGATGAGAAAAATAGCAGTAGTTTCAGATATTCATGCAAATAAGTATGCATTAAATGCTTTTTTAGAATATATTAATAAAGAAAAAATTAATACTATTTTGAATTTAGGTGATTTCGTTCAAATTGGACCGCATCCAGATGAAGTAACCCAAAATATTTTAAATGATAGCAGATTTATTAATATACTAGGAAATAATGAAACAAGTTTGTTTAATATATCAGAGAATGATAATAGTGAAGAAATTAAACATAGGAGATGGACAAAAGAACAAATAAAAAATCAATTTGAATTAATTAAAAAAATACCAACAGAGAAAATTTTGAAAATAGAAAATGAAAAAATTTTAATGATTCATTCAAGAAAAAATGATATAGAAAGTATGCCTTTAATTTATACTGAAAATTTAGATAATTTTGTGGATGATTATAAGGAGTTTGAAACTGACATAATTTTATTAGGACATACTCATGAAAAAATGTATGTAGAGCATAATGGAAAATTCATAATTAATCCTGGAAGTCTGGGATGCTCAAGAACATTATCAGCAGATTTTGTGATTTTAAAATTAGAAAATAGAAAAATTATTGAATGTACTTTTAAGTCAATTGAATATGATAGAAAGAAATTATTAAATGATTTTGAAAAACAAGATGTACCAGATAAGGAACTTTTCGAAAAAGAATTTTTTAAATTAGTATAAAAATTTATTGTAACTTAATATAAAAATACAATTAAGAATTACGAGGAAAATATGGATAAAATTTTTACGTTTGTAGTTAATGAAGAAAACAAAATATTGTTATTATTAGGATCAGATAAAGATCCTCAATATCATAAATCTTTTTGGTATGTTGTAACTGGAGGATGCGAAAGCTATGATAAATCCAAAGAAGACACAGTAAAAAGAGAAGTTAAAGAAGAAACCAATCTTGATGTTAAAGAAACAATGTATTTAAATTGGATTTTCAAATATAAATCTTTAGGCGTTCAATGTACTGAATATGCATATATATCATTTGTAAACTCACGGTAAAATTATTTTAAATGAAGAAAGTATAGATTACAAATGGTGTAATATAAATGAGTTTATGAATTTAATAGAATGGGATGGAGATAAAAACGAATTAAGAAAAGTTTCAGAAAATGCAATAAATGGAAAAGTTTATTTTAAAGAAACCAAAATAAATTAGACCAAATTTGAAAATAAATATAAAATTTCACTTGCAAACTTACAAATATTATGTTATTCTTTATTCATAAATTGATTAAAGATAAATAATATTTGGAGCATTTTTGTACTCTCAATTTTCGACTATAACTTATGTTACAGCTCCAGTGACGAATCCTTTCGAACTTTTTTAAAAATATGGTTCAATGATATATAAAAATTGGTCAAAGTTTAAAAACTTTGACCAATTGACGATTTAAGGCTTCGAAAGTTTCCTAAATACCAATCATTATTATTATATGATGTATTTTATTAATTATTCTCTGAAAATCCCATTAAACTTAAAACTGTATTTATATCAATAGAATTTAAACTTTTTTCTAATTTTATAATCTCATTGTCGATTTCTTCTTTTAATTTTTTGCTATTATTATAATCAAGCATATATTCCATGCATTTTAGAATAATATAAATATTTGTCGAATTTGCTTTACATTCATAATTCTTATCTATTTTTTTATAAGATATTAAAAATTTACTATGGAATGAA
>CAYWAH010000041.1:0-8697 GCA_964456505.1 uncultured Clostridium sp.
AAAAATTTTTAGAATTTAAAATATTATTTGACTTTAACCTTGATTTGAATTCTTTTTGAACTAATTCTTTTATTTAAATATTTTCTCTTTCCATACATTACATCTGTAATATATACGATTGAATTAACATTATCAACCATATAAAGTATAACAAAATTTTTAACCACTACTTTCCTTACCTTTATTTTCCCATTATATTTATATGTTTTTAAAAAAGAATTTGGAAAATATTGCAAATCATCAATTGCTTTAAATATTCGATTTAAAAGATTTTCAGCAGCCTGCCTAGCATATAATCTATAACGTATATAATCATATATTTCTGTAATGCTAACATATACTTCATCCATAATCATAATTTTGTATTTCTTTAATGACATATTATCCTTGTCTCCTGTCCTTATATATATTGTCAATATGCTTTCTTATATCAGCAAATACCTCTTTATAGTCTCTATATCTTCCATTTTCAAAATCATCCATACTTCTTTTAATTCTTTCAACTTCTTCTTTTGAAAAAGCGTCTTCAATATCAATTAGATTGTCTAAATTTTCATCATCTTTTTCTTCTTTTATCATCTTTCTTAACCTCCTAATTATAATCTATGTTTAAGCATTATTAATCGACTTGATATGTTTTATTATATAATTTAAATTAAATTTTATCAATAGTTTTATCAAAATAGTGCGAAAATTCGTTCGACAAAATTCGACAATTTGAAAATACTTTTTTAATTTTTAAACTATATTATAAAAGATATTACTAGACTTATTTCTAATAATATCTTTAACATTTTACTATATTAATTTTTTTATTTAAAGTATATCCTACCGTTCTTTTATATTGCTGAAACATATTTAAATTTTCAAATATAAATATGCTAGATAAATAAATGGAATGCATCAATGATGCATTCCATTTTCACTTTACTCTTCGGTTTCTCTAGCCCAGACTATTGTTCTATATGAAACATCATCAGTACATGTTGACAAACTTATTTCCCTCTTACCTTGAGTATCTCTGTAAAAATAATCAGCATCTTCAGGAGTTGTTTGATATACATTATAAACCTTATATGGAATTCTTGTTCCTGTTTCATCTGTAATATATACCAAGTCATCGTTTGTGACTTGATTTAAATTAGAGAAGAAAGTTCCATCTCTGTAATTATGTCCATATATAACTGTGTTTCCAATCCTATTAAGTCCAGCTCCAAAGTGATAACATACAGATACCTTTAATGCTCTTTCACTTGATCTAGCTAGTACTGGTAATTTTAAATTAATCTTTGGTATCTCAATGTATCCAAGCATTGTGAATCCTTTGTATGTCATTGATGCACGAATATCACTATCTGAGTCATATGAATTAATATAAACATCATTTAATGACAAATTAAACGGATTTGTTGATCTCTTTTTTCTTTCTATTTGATTATCCCATTGTTCAATTGCTTGGTCTGCTTGTTTTTGCTTATAATATTTTTCATAAATTTTATATCCCCAAAATCCAAACAATGCAAATATTGCAATTGCTGCAATTACAAGAAGAACTGTTAATGTTTTATTATATTTTTTATTTAACATATCTTACTCCTCATTCATGGTTTTCAAATCTTGTTGGAAGTTTTCTTCCTCCTAAAACATGGAAATGTAAATGTTTTACTGCTTGTCCTCCATCTTCTCCTACGTTTGTAACAACTCTAAATCCTTTTTCATCAACACCTTTGATTTTTGCAACTTCTTTTATTACTTTGTAAATGTGTGCTAATAATTCATCATCATTTAAATCTAACAATGTTGGTACATGTTCCTTTGGTATTACTAATGTGTGAACTGGAGCAACTGGATTGTTGTCTTCAAAAGCCAATACCTTGTCATCTTCATATACCTTTGTTGTTGGTAGTTCTCCTTTTACTATCTTACAAAATACACAATTGTCATCGTATTTCATATTTTTCAATCCTCCTTGGTTTTTATTTAATCAAAATATTTTTAAGATAATTTATCAAATATTATTGACTGTTTTTTATTAAATGTAAATCTCATTTCATTTTCAATCTTTCAAATATTATCTAATCGCTATCTTTCTACTTGAATAAGAATTGTGGCTTTGGCTAGGCGAACGAGATGAAAGATGTACGAGGCGTACTTGCTGTACGTTGAGTACATTTTCATTGAAGTTCAACGACGCCAAAACGCAATTATTATTCAAGTTATTTTATTATTCAAGTATAGCTTTGATTCTTCTGACTCCAGCAGCACTAGCTTCTTCCTTAACAATTTTGAAATGTCCCAATTTTCCTGTATTAGTTACATGTGGACCTCCACATATTTCTTTTGAGACATCTCCAATAGTATACACTGTAACTATGTCAGGATATTTTTCAATAAACATACATTCAGCGCCTGATTTTACAGCATCCTCTTTTTTCATTTCTTCACAAGTGACTTTTAAATCTTCTTGAATCCATTTATTTACTAAATCTTCAGTTGCTTTCTTTTCTTCATCTGTCAATTTGTGATCACAGTTGAAATCAAATCTCATTCTTTCAGGTGTAATGTTTGAGCCTCTTTGATGACAATTTTTATCAACTGTAATTTTTAATGCTGCATTTAATAGATGTGTTGCAGTATGATATTTTATTTCTTGTTCGCCTGTTCCTGCTAAACCACCCTTGAATTTTTTATCACTACCCATTTTAGATTTTTCTTGGTGTTCTTTGAATAACTTGTCTACCTCTTCCATGTCAACTTTCATTTCATTTTCTTTAGCCAAGTCTTTTGTTATTTCAGGTGGGAAACCATAAGTTTCATAAAGTTTGAAAATTGATTCACTATCAATTGTATCTTTTCCTTCTGCTTTTAATTTACTAACAACCTTATTGAATTCTCTTTCTCCCTTTTCCAAAGTATGCATAAATTTATTTTTTTCATCAACAATTACTCTAGTAATATCAACTTGTTTTGTAACAAGTTCAGGATACAAATCTTTAATGGCTTGAATTTGAATGTCAATTAAATCAGGAAGTATTCCTAAATCAATTTGCAATTTATTCAAATGTCTTGTCATTCTTCTGATTAGTCTTCTTAAAATATAACCTCTATCAATATTGCTTGGTTTAACGCCATCAGCAGTAATCATTATGCTTGCTCTTAAATGTTCTGCAACAATTCTTCTAGATTCTATGTTATCAACCTTTGCAAGTAATTGCAATTTATTCATAATTGGTTCAAATATTTCTGTTTCAAATGGATCTTTTTTGCCTTGAAGCAAGAAGTTAATTCTTTCAAGTCCCATTCCAGTATCAACATTTCTTTGAGAAAGTTTTGTGTATTTTCCATCCTTTTTCAAATATTGCATAAATACATTATTCCATATTTCAACATATTTACCGCAATCACAACTTGGTTGACAATCTGGTCCGCATGGCTCTTTTCCTGTATCATAGAACATTTCTGTATCAGGTCCACAAGGTCCTTCTTCTCCTGCAATCCACCAGTTATCATCTTTGCCATAGAAATAAATATGGTCTTTTGAAATACCTTGCTTTAACCATAAATCAGCAGTTTCTTGATCTCTTGGGCAATCCTCATCTCCTGCAAAACAAGTAACTGAAATTCTATCTGAAGGAATGTTTAATTCCTTTGTTAAAAATTCATAACTCATTGCAATTGATTCTTCTTTAAAATAATCTCCCAAAGACCAATTTCCTAGCATTTCAAAATATGTTAAATGTCTATTATCTCCAACTTCATCTATATCGTTTGTTCTCAAACATTTTTGGTAATCTGTAAGTCTTGTTCCCTCTGGATGTTTCTTACCTAATAAATAAGGTACAAGTGGTTGCATACCTGCAGTTGTAAACAATACAGATGGATCATTTTCAGGCACCAAAGAGGCACTTGGAATAATCTTGTGTCCATGTGCTTCAAAAAATTTTAAATATTTATTTCTAATATCTATTGCTTTCATTAAATTGTATTCCTTCCCTTTTGCTTGTTTTATTATATCACTTTTTAGTTGAATATGTAAACATTATTATATTAAAATTTTCCCTAGAAAATTTTAATATGTCTTACAACTTACATTTACTTTACAGAATTGCCTTTGCATTTTCACTCGACGCTAAAAAATTTAACTCATATTTTTAAAACTATAAAATAAAAATAAATTGCTTTTACGTTTTCAATTGACGCATCAAAACAAATAGTCAATATATCTTGTTATTGTATTTTTTTATTCATCCTATATACAATTGTTCCAAAGCCAAGTGAATTATATAAGCTAAGTGCTTTTTCGTTTTCTTTGCAAACAGTTAACTCTGCTATTTTTGCATTATTTTCTTTTCCCCATTTTTCTATACTATTTAATAATTTTTTGGCAATGCCATTTTTTCTATATTCTTCTTTTACAAATAATGCATCTATCAGTAGTTTATTATTTATATAAGCTTCTGATTTATCAATTATTCCAAAAACATATCCTGCAATTTTTTCTCCATCATAAGCAAAAAGTAGTTTAGTATTATTTTTTCTATTTTCATAATAATGGTTTACTTGATATTTTGGGTCTATATTTGAATCATAATTACTTTCATCTCTTATTAAATCAGTTAGCATTTTATTTGCTTCATCTACATTATTTTCATCCGCTTCTTTTATTATGATATCCATAATCATTTTCTCCTTTATTTTTAATATTTGAAATAAAATAATATTAATACCATTTGTTATGATAAAATTCAAATATTTTTTATAATTCCCCTATAATTTCTAGTCCGTTTAATTTAGTTATTTTTACATCGCATATTTTGTTTTCTAAATCTTCATCTGTTTTAACTTTAACATATAAATAATTTCTTGTATGTCCTTTGAAATATTCTCCATCTCTTTCCTCAAACAAAACTTTAAGAGTTTTTCCTAAATATTTTTCATTATATTCTTTTTCATTTTTATCAGAGAGTTCAATTAATTTTTTGCTTCTCTCCTCCTTTATTTTTCCATCAACTTGATTTGGCATTACTTCTGCCTTTGTTCCTCTCCTTGGAGAATATTTAAAAATATGCATTTTGTAAAATTTTATTTTTTTCAAATACTCATAAGTCTTAGAAAATTCTTCATCTGTTTCTCCTGGAAATCCAACAATTATATCGGTTGTTAAATTAACAGTTGGGAACGCTTCTCTTAACATTTTTGCAGACTCTTCAAATTCTTCTGTTGTGTATCTTCTATTCATTCTCTTTAAAGTTTCATCACATCCACTTTGTAAAGACAAATGAAAATGCTCACATACTTTATCTAAATTTTTCAATCTATCAATAAATTCTTTTGTAATCAATTTTGGTTCTATTGAACCCAGTCTTATGCCTTTTATTGTTTCAATTTTATTTATTTGTTCTAATAATTCTATAAGCCTAAAACCACCAGTTGCTAAATCATCCTTGGGATCAAATTTTTTATACTCCCCAGTATATCCATATTCTTTTCTATATTTTTCAACTTCTTCGTCTGTAAAATCTTTTCCATAAGAAGCAACATGAATTCCTGTAAGTACTACCTCTTGAATTCCTTTTTTAGAAATTTCTCTAATCTCATTTAATATGCTCTCTGGTTTTCTACTTCTAACTTTTCCCCTTGCATATGGAATAATGCAGTATGAACAAAATCTGTCACAACCATCTTGCACTTTAATTACAGCACGTGTAAGCTCTGTATATGTTGTTGTACCAAAATCTAAAAATTCATTATCATGCATTACATCTGAAACTTCAGAAATTTTATTTTTGCTTTTTAAATATTCGTTTACTATCTCTACAATTTTATTTTTTTCATTGATACCAATTATTAAATCAACTTCTGGCAATTTTTCTATTTCGTCTTTTGCAACTTGTGAATAACAACCACATACAACAACAATTGCATTTTGGTTAAACTCTTTTGCTCTTCTAATCATTTGTCTTGATTTTCTTTCAGCCACGTTTGTTACACTGCACGTATTTACAACAACAATATCTGGTTTTTCATTTTCATCAATGTCCAAATTATCTGCTAAACTGTTGTCTTTTTTTAATACATCAAAACCATTTTTTAAAAATTGTTGTTCCATTGCATTGGTTTCATATATATTTGTTTTACAACCTAATGTAATAAATTTTACTTTCATTCTTTCTCCTAACTAACAAGTTTGATTATACCATAAATAGCGCCATTATTCAATGGTACTTGCATAAAAAAGAAGATGTCAAAGACATCTTCAAAATTTCATAAAATTAAATTTCAATTTTTAATCTTAAATTCCAATTTTATTTTAATCTTAAATCCTAAATAAAATTTAAATGGCTAAATTTTATATTTTTATTATTCATTAGTTTGATTTTCTACTGTATTTGCTTCTGATTTTGTTGCTGTTTTATGAGAAATTATTTTTACATCATAAGCATTTGTAAAATCAAACATTTGCTGTGCTGTTAATGTTACGCTTTCTTTGGATTTTACTGGTCCTATTATTGCATACATAGTCGAAACCTCTTCACCTTTATCTGTATAAAAAATTAAATCTACTTCAATAGGATCAGCGGAGTCTTTATCAGTAGTATTTGTAACAGTTGCTACGAAATAAGTTTGACCATCTCTTGCAGATAATTGAATGTTTGAAAATTTAAAACCATTAAAATCTTTTTCTGCGCTTAATTGTTTACTGATATTTACTTTTGTTCCATCATCAGTATATTGTACATATTCTTCTGATGAATTCTCAATGGCACTATTATTTGCTTCTCCGTATTTAAAACCTTTTTTATTTTTTATTAGTACTGCTGCAATAATAATAACAACAATTGCTATCAATATTACCCCAATAGTAAATTTTGTATCTCTCTTTTTCATTAGATTACCTCCATTATTTTTTAGCATTTCATTAATAAATTAGCATTATCATTTCTATCATAATTAGAATAACATAACCAAATTTTTCTTTCAAGTATTTTTTAGATATTCTAAAATTTCTTTTTTATTTTTATTTGGTATATATCTATAATCATTGCCTGCAAGTTTTTGATCAAATTGACAAATTGATTTGTATGGACAAAATTGACAAGGAGTATTTTTTCCTTTTGCATTATAATATGGTTTCATTTCAATATTGCCTGTAAGTATTTCGTTAGAAATTTTCTTTATTAGCTTAACAACATATTTTTGAAGTTTTTCAAATTCTTCTCTTGTTATCGTGCTTGATTTTGTTTGTGTAATGTCTCCGCTTCCATTTAAAGTAACAGGAATAATATTTGATTTACCTGTTTTTAATTTATTATCCATTGCTTTTATAACGTCAACATTTGCAAGAACCAATCCATCCATTTTGTAATTTTCTTCAATTAACTTTCTTGCCTCTTCTTCATCAATATTTTTTTCAGCAATCTTTGGCTCTAATAATGTAAAGTATAAAGCTCCTGCAGGTTCAACTTTTTCATTTTTGCACATTGCATCAATATAAGTAATAAGTTGTAATTGCAATCCGCTTATAACTTTATTCAAATCAATATCGTGTGTAGATGATTTATAATCTATAATTCTTATATATGTACCATCTGCTAATTTTGCTATATCTACTCTATCAATTTTTCCAACAATAGAAACTCTCTTTCCGTTTTCTAGAGTCATTTCAATTGGTGGATATTTTGCTTCATCATCTTTGTCAAATTCAACTTCAGTACCTAACACTTCAAAATTGCTTTGATTGATTGAATTCAAAATATATTTTAAAGACATTACTAAAACTTTTTTCAAACGTTGAACTAAAATTTGATATTTCGCGGTTAAATTAAATTTTGAGTTTGTACCTAATTTTTCTTCAACTATTTTATTTACTATCTGCTCTAATTTTTCATCATCAATTTCATACGTTTTTAAATTATTTTCATTTAAATACTTAAAGAATTTATCAATTACGTCATGCATAAACGATCCAGTATCTAATGGCTTTATTTCTAATTTTTCCTTTTCTGATAGTTTCAAGCCATATTTCAAATAATATGAAAACGCACATCCCATATAACTTTCTAATTTAGATACACTTGTAAATAAATTATTTCCATAAAGTTTATCAATATTTTTTTCATTGATTTTTTGTGGTAAATTACTATACTCAATTCCATTTAAAGCATTTTGTAGTTTTTGTTTTTCATGTTCTTCATACCACTTATATACTTCAAGCCAATTTTCATTTTCAATATTATTCAACAATTTTGAAAATGTAATGTCTTTTGTAATAACTTCATTTTCTATATTTTCGCCATTATCTAATTTAGAATTTTCAATTAGTTTTGGAAAAATTCTTCTTAATCTAGAAATAATCAAAGATCTTCTTAAACCTTTTCCATCACTATCACTTGATGAATATGATACAAATACTTTTTCTTCTGCTGTTGAAAATGCTTTATAAATATTGAAGTTTTCTTCATAAGATTTTTCCTTTGTACCTTTTGCAATTTCCAATCCATTATCTTTTAATATTTCTCTATCTTTATTATTTAAAAATCCTTCTGCATTATTTAATCTTGGAAAAACTCCATCATTTACTCCAATAATAAACATTGCTTTAACCTTATGAGTTTTTGATCTATTTACATCTCCAACTACAACATTGTCTTGCGAATTTGGAATTTGTCCAAGTTCTTTTTCTGATAAGCCAATTTT
>CAYWAH010000042.1:0-8250 GCA_964456505.1 uncultured Clostridium sp.
AAAGAAAAAATAAATGATATGAAAAAAGGTAAACTTACTGAAGATGAAGTTTATAATTGGATAATAAAAAAATAAAAATCCAAAATCGGATTTTTATTTTTTTATTATAATTTTATAACAATATTTTCATTATCAACGTTTACATTATTAGTCAATAATTTTATATTACTAAAGTCTTGTTTTTCTATATTATTTGCTGTAACATAAATTGCTGTTAAATCATCTTCGCTTGTAATGTTTATTTTTATATCGTTTCTTTCATTTTTAGTTAATATTTCTATTGTTTCAATTATAGCATATATTACATCACTAGCATTTTCTACTACTATATTTTCACTTTCTTCAAAGTTCAAAGTTGAATTACTTATGATTAAACTTGGTCTTAACAATATTTGTGCTATTTCTTTAAGTTCTTCAAGTCTAATACCTTTTGCATATTCAAAATTCAAAGCATTATACAATTTTCCTATTTTTGATATAGCATTTCCAATTCCTTTTGTTTCAGTTTCATATGCGTCTGTATCAGCCTTTATAGACTCATTCATACCAGATATTTGCATCAATTGGTCTTTTGCCTCATTAACTAAATTTGTAATTAAATTTCCTGTTATTGATTTTTTAAAATGTAATTTAGAGATTTCTCTATCTTTTTCAAGTATTTGTTTATTTAAGAAGGATGTTTTTATCGCTGCCTTTGTCATAAGCAATAACTCATCTTCTCCTTTTAACTTGTCTAGGTATCCCTGTATATTCATTTTATCAATCATTTCTAGTGGTGGTATTTTATCAGAATATCCTGTCTGCAATATTATTATTGTTTCTTGATTAAATTCTCTTAATTTTTTTACGAATTCATCTCCATTCATTTGTGGCATAAAGAAATCTAATAAAAGCACATCTGCTTTTTCAACTTTTAAATATTCTAGTGCTTCAAGTGGATTTTCAAAGCAAATAACATTCATATCTTCAAATTCAAGACAATTTTTAACAGAATGTAAAACCTCCTCTACATCATCAACAACTACTATTTTAGCATTTTTATAAATATTTTCTTCCATTATTTTTCCTCCTTAATATTTGGTATTTCTATATAAAATGTTGTACCAACATTTTTAGTAGAATCAAAATACATTTTTCCTTTAAAACTGCTTTCTATAATTGTATTTGAATAATATAATCCGAAACCAGTTCCTTTTTCTGCTTTTGTAGTTTTTATTTCTTTAAAGATATTGTCTTTCATATCTTCATCTATTCCACCTGCCTCATCAGATATAGCAATTATTGTACTATTTCCTTTAACTTCTGCTGTAACTTTAATTACTCCTTTTTTGTTAATAGAAACATAAGCATCAATACTATTTTTAACTAAATTTCCGATTACTCTATCTAATTTATTTCTTTCTCCAAAAATAGTCAATCCATTTGGTATATCTGTTTCCAATTGACAATTATTCTTCATTAAAAGACTTCTAAATAATACTTTTATTCCATCAATAACATCTTGTAGTAAAAATTCTTCTTTATCGCTATCGCCAGTTGATCTGATTTGATTTCTTACTCCCATTATAATATTTCCCATACTATTTAGACTGTTATCAATGTTATCTAACATTCCATTTAATTTGTTTTTTGTTTCTTCTTCAGCAGAAATTTTATTTGAGTTCATATATTTTTTTAATGTTCCAATATCAAGTTTTACGGCTGATAAAGGCGAATTTAAGTCGTGTGCTAATCCTCCTGCAAATTCTCCTAGAATAGCAAATTGTGCTTGTCTTTGCATTGTATATTGGTTTTCCTCTATTTTTGTAATATGTTCGTCTGTTAATTGTTGTATTTCATTAAATGCTATTACCAATTGTGCTATCTCATCATTTGATGTAATTGGTAATTCATTTTTACTTATTTTTGTTTTATCTTTTACTATTTTATTTAATGCCTCTGATACTTCCTTTATATCATTAGCAATAGATCTCGAAATATAGTACAGAACTATACAGTTTATTAAGAACATACCTGCTATACTTACAATAAACCACATTATAGCACTAAGTGGTGCAATATTATATACTATTCCCACATAAGCCTCTCTACCATCAATTGTAACTTTCTTTTCCACTCCTTGCCTATCAATTCCGTATGTATCATAGGTTCTATTTTCGTGTTTTTCTGCTTGTTGCATAGTATATTTTATAAAGAATTCACTCAATTCTCCATCTTTCATACATTTATAATCATCTGTTGAATAAATTATAAATATGTTATCATCTTCATTAAGAAGTTTTATTTTATTAAGTTCATTATAAATTTCGTCTTTTGTATATGTTTGTTTAGTTATACTTTCTTCTAATATCATTTTATTAGAAATATACATATACTCTCCCTTTTGTTCTATTATTTGTGAAAATCCTAAAATTGTTGTAAATATTAAGGCTACCAAAATCATTGGCATTATAATTGTAAAAATTTTATTCTTTAAAGATGTAACCTTATTCAAGTATTGTTTATTTATATTACGAGTTCTTAAAATACTTGATATTAAATTCTTACAATATACAAACAATACCAATGCTGTAAATGTTTCAATAGTTACAAAAACTAATGCTATTTTAATAGTTCCTATATCTATACCACCCTCTGACAGAGTATATACTCCTGTAATAATTATCGTAGGAATTATTAAATGCATTAAATAAATGGTATATGGTAAGTTAAACATACTATTTATAATATTATAATAATCTTTATTAAAGTTATTAAGGTTAACATCTTTTAATTTATTTATCTTCTTTGTTTTTATTTTAATTGTAACAAGTCCAATTAAGTAACATATAAAAATTATACCAAAGTATTGTTCGGTATATGTCATACCTATATCAACATTTCTTTGAAACTCATTATTGATTGAATCTGGTGGATAATTCAATATTGTTGGAATAATAGGAAAGAAAATTATTCCTATTATCAATAATGCTATTGTATATGCTCTAATTATTTTATTAGTTATTTTCATTAAGACTCATCACCTCTCTAACATAATTAATTGTTCTTAATAAGTATTGTTTATCTATTATTTCCCATTCAAAATCTATTTTTTTCAAAATCTCATCAGTTATTGTATTATCTATTGTTATATTACATTTATTTATAGTTGGATATATTTCAAGCATCAATTCATTTATTTGCTTTTGTTCCAATTTAGATAAATTACTTATTTCTTCTTGATTTATCATTCTAATGTTAAATCCAATTTCATTTAACATTGTTACTAATTGCTCTATTGTTATAGTATTACTATTATACAAATGATAAACTATATTATTATCATTAGATTTAAACATCAATTTATAAATTGCATTACTAATTAAATCAATAGGTGTGAAATCTATAATCATCTCTTTTAAATCCATAGGCACAAGTTTTAATCTTATAATTGTCATTATCTTTTTATAAAAAGCATTTGTTTCAACATTTTTTTGAAATACTCCATCATTATATCTTCCTGTTAAGTTTCCGAACTCTATAAATCTTTGCATATAAATTGCTGTTTTTTATTTCATTTAGTATTTCATATTCTGCTTCGAATTTACTTTTTATATATTCATTATTTGAATAATTTTGTTTTATCCAAAAGCATTTTTCTGTAAAATCTTTTTCTTCTAATTCTGTATATTGTCCAGAAATACTAATTGTAGAAATATAATGTAATTTTGAATGATTATTTTTACAAAAATCTATAATATTTTTTGTTCCATTTACATTTATTTTGTAAAATAAATCTGCATTTCCATAATGTTTTACTGTTGCTGCACTATGTACTACTGTATCTATATTCTCTAATAATTTTTTATAATTTGCAGAACTAACTCCTAAATTATCTTTTGTAATATCTCCATAAATTACTTTAAGTCTTTTATTATAATCTTTTAATTCTTTATCAAAATAAAATTTATATAATTCTTCTAACCTTTGTTTTGCAAAATTATAATCTTTTCCCCTTATCAAACAATATACATTTGCATTAGAATTGTTTAGTATTTCATATAATATATGTACTCCTAAAAATCCTGTTGCACCTGTCAATAATACATTATCTATTTCCTTTTGATTATTTGTAAGTTTTAGTTCTTCTATATTTATTAAACTATATTTTTCATCTGATGTATCAATTTTTGAATTTTGACTTTCAATTTTTTCTGCTATCTTTTTTATAGTTTGATATAAATATATATCTTGTGCATTTATATCTAAATTCTCACTCATTGCAAATGTTTGAAATTCAATTATAGATAATGAGTCAGCACCTAATTCAAATAAGTTATCTTCTATGCTAATCTGTTTTATATTTAATATTTCACTCCATATCTCTGCTAATTTCTTTTCAGTATCTGTTTTTGGCTCAACATATTCTGTATTTCCATCACTATTTAATTGATTAGGATTTGGTAAACTTGCCTTATCAATTTTTCCGTTAATCGTCATTTTGAATTCATCCACTTTTATATAAACATCTGGTATCATATACAAAGGCAATACTTTTTTCAAATATTCTTTTATTTCTTTTTTTGTAATAGAATTTTCGCCTATATAATATGCACATAGTTTTTTCTTATTATTGGCATCAAAATAATCTGTAACAATAGCATTACTAATTAAAGGATACATACAAATCATTTTTTCTATTTCGACTAAACTAACCCTATATCCTCTTATTTTTATTTGTTCATCTTTTCTTCCAACAAATTCAATTTCATTATTCTCATTTATTTTGCATAAATCTCCTGTTTTAAATACATTTTCATTTATATTCTTCAATGTTATGAACTTGTTTGATGTTAATATTGAATTATTTAAATATCCTTTTGTTAATCCTTTTCCTCCAATACATAATTCTCCTATATACCCTTTTGGCAATAGATTATTATCTTCCGAAACAATATAATTTTTGTAATTTGCAATAGTTTTTCCTATTGGTATAGTTTGTTGTTCATCTTCGTTACATTTATGATATGTTGAACATACAGTTGTTTCAGTTGGACCGATATGTATTATATACATTAGCATTATTTATAAGTTTATTGTAATATTCTTTCTTTAAAACATCCCCTCCACTAATATAAGTTTTTACTGTATTAAAATTGTCTATTTTATTCAATTCATTTAATAGCAGTGGAGAACAACTTATTAGAGTTACTTTATTCTCGTTAATTAGTTCTTCTAATTTTTTTGAATTGAAAATTGTTTGTTTTGAAACTGATAATATTTTTATACCATTTAATAAAGCAGGATAAAATTCTTCTACAAACGCATCAAAAGATGGTGTAAATTGTTGCAAAACAACATCTTTTGATGAAGTTAATTTAAACTCATTTTGGAAAGCATAAGTATAATTAACTACATTTTTGTGTGTCACTACTACTCCTTTTGGTTCTCCGTGTTGTACCAGAAGTATAAATGATATAGCAATTATCATCTGCTGATATATTTATATCAATGTCTTTTTTATTTAATTTGAAACTATCTATTTCTTCATTTGTTATTGTATCAATTTGTGTTGTAATTCTACTTTTTTCATCTTCATTAGTTATACAGATCTTAGCCTTAGAATCAGTTAATATATAATTAACCCTAGTATCTGGGAATTCTACATCTAATGGTAAATATGTTGCACCTGCTTTTAATATTCCTATCATATTTATGAAAAATTCTAATGATTTTGGTAAAAAGATAGCAACTATATCAGACTTTTCAATTCCTTTTTTTCTTAATACATTTGCAATTTTATCTGATTGCATATCTAATTCATTATATGTAATCTCATTTCCCTCAAAACTTATAGCAGTTTTATCTGGTCTATTTTTAACTTGTTCTTTGAACATTTTTATAATATTACTATTCTCTGGAATTTTTACTACATTATTATTTATTTTTTCTATTTCTTTTAATTCTTTTTCTGTTATTATACTTATATCTCTAATTAAAATATTTTTGTTTTCTGTAACTTGTTGTAATATATTAACAATTCTATTATGTATTTTTAATATTTCACTTTCTTCAAATTGACTTGTTTGATAATCATACATTATTTTAAATTTTCCTGTATTATCCAAGTCTGTAATATGTACATCTAATGAGTCAGAAATGCATCCATTAAAAACCCAACCTGTATTATAGTTTATATCTGCATCTTTATGATTATCTCTTGCATTTTGATATGAAACAGTTATATCAAATAAACTGTTAACTCCTGGATTATTTGCTTTTACTATTTTCATTATTCTATCGTAAGGCATTTTTTGATGTTTAAATAATTGCATTTCGCTTTGTTTATTATTCTTTATAAATTCATTAAATGTTATATTTCTATCAACATCGATTTTTAAAGGTAAAGTATTAACAAACATACCTGCTATCTGCTTTTCAGCATAGTTTTTTCTGTTTAATATAGGTGTACCTATTATTATATTTTTTAAACTATTTATTTTTGAAAAGTAAATTGATAATGCTGATAAATAAAGGTTGAAAAATGACTTATCAATATTTAATGTTTTTTCAACAAGTTTATTATCTATTGTTGTTTCTATTCTTCTTGCTGATATATCTTCTTCTTGTAAGTTTTTATTTTTTAATTCTAAATTATCAGAAAAGATAGTTTTCCAATATTGTTCATCTTGTTTATATTTATCACTTTTATAGTAATTTTCTTCATCTACAATATAACTTTTATATTGGTATTCTTCATCATTTTTTGTTTCTTTTCCAGAATATGAATTGATAATAGTATCTATCAATAAAGACATTGACCAAGCATCACAAATTAAATGGTGTGCAGAAAATAAAATTCCTCCCTCCCCATTATCTAATTGATAAATACAAAATCTATACAATTTTTTCTCAATAATGTTAAATTTTTTATTACAAAATTCCTTTTCGTATTCTTTTTTTTCTTCTATATTTTTTAATCTAATTACTTCTATTTTTTCTGTTTTATAATTTGCATAATATTGATTTAATATTTGCTTTTCATCTTGAAAAAACCTTGCTCTAAATTGTTCATTTTCTTTTATAAATCTATTTATTGCAAATTCAAGTTTATCTATATTAACAGGTTCACATATATGTAAATAACCTGATACATTATTTATATTTGTTTTATTATAGTATTGTTCTGTTAAGAAAATACTTTTTTGTGGAGTTGTTAATCTATAAAATTCATTATTATTCAACATTTTCACCCTCACCTTTTCAAAAATCCAATTGTATCATATCATAATACTCAAAAAAAATAAAGTATTTTGAGAAATACTTTATTTTTTTTTGGTATAATCACATTTTTATACAGAAATTGCCAAAATTTGAATAATTGTAATAAGATTTACAACAAAATGTTCAAACATTATAGGTAAAATATTATTTTTCTTTTTATAATATAAACACATAAAAATTATTGATGGCATAAATACAATAAATCTATAAAGCATATATTTAAAATCTAATATCATTGGAAAAAAACAATGTTGTAAAGCATAAAAGAATATTGCACAATAGATATTGTTAGCCTTATTTATTCCAACTCCTAGATATAATCCTTCTTCTGCAACTGTTGATGTTATTGGTAGCAATAATAAATCTAATATAATAGTCCAAATTGGTAATGATTGCATCATAACTTCTGTACTATGTGTTGCAACATCATTAAAAATCATATCAAATAATAATGTGCTTAAAGCATCAATCAATGCAATAATCACTCCAATTATAATAATGTTTTTGAATTTTGCTTTTTTAAAATCTATTAGTTGTAAATAAGTTATTTTCTTTTTCTTACAAATTCCAAGCAAAATGCCTATTGTAATAAAATTACATACAACTACAATTACAGTCCAATATTTTGACACTTCCTCAACATTCTTATTTGTAATTAGTGATACCAGTAAAAAAATTAGTATAAATAATATTATTCTAATAGGTAATAACAAATACTTCTTTTCTTTCAAACTAATCTCCTCTTTTATTATATATCTAATAATAATTATTTTATAACATAATTACTCTAATATATCAACCATTTTCTTTTATACTACCATAAATTTTCTAACTAACTTTTGCATACATTTATTGCATACATGTTTATTATTGTGATTTATTAAATCCTTTGTACTAGAACAAAAAATGCATTTATGACTATCTTTTACTAAACTTATTACATCATTTTCAACATAAATATCCATTCTGTCATTAGTTTTTATATCA
>CAYWAH010000043.1:0-8207 GCA_964456505.1 uncultured Clostridium sp.
AAGTTGATATTTTAAAAATAGAAGAATACTTAAAAAAATAAGTATTCTTCTTTCTTTAAATATGTTGTACTTAATAATTTCTTTTTCATTAATTTCTTGCATTGTTTCTTTGGTATTTCTGATTCCATTTTCATCAATTGTATCGGCATGTCTTATCAAATAAATAATTGTTTCCATTTTTTACCTTTTTTACCTTTCTCAACTTTTTATATATTTATTAAACTCTTTAAAGCTTATTCCAACTGGTGCTTCAAAATTGTACTCATTAATTTTTAAATTGTATGAGCTCTACTCTGCCCAATTGTGATATACATTCATTACATCATCAAGGTCTTCCAATGCATCGATAAGTCTTTGCATTTTTTCGGCCTGTTCATCATCAAGTTCAACAGTATTAGTTGGAACCATTTGAACCTCAGCCTCTACAAATTCTACTCCCTCATTTTCAAGAGCCTCTCTAACCTTAGAGAAATCCTCAGGAGCAGTTGTAATCTCATAGCACTCATCATCTGCTTGGAAATCTTCGGCACCATTATCAAGAGCAATCATCATCAAATCATCTTCACTTTTATCAGTAGTAGATTTATCAATAACAATTACGCCCTTTTTATTAAACATATACGAAACACATCCAGTAGTACCTAAACTACCGCCAGCTTTTGTAAATACATGTCTAACATCAGCAGCTGTTCTATTTCTATTATCAGTACTTGCCTCAACATACAAAGCGACACCATTTGGTCCATAGCCCTCATATGTAATCTCTTCATATACTTTATCATTACCTTCTCCAGATGCCTTCTTAATAGCACTATTGATTGTATCATTAGGCATATTGTTTGCCTTGCACTTTGCAATAACATCTTTTAATTTAGAGTTACCAGCCGGATCAGGTCCACCTGCTTTAACTGCAATTAAAATTTCTCTACCTAACTTTGTAAAAACTTTACCTCTAGCTGCATCAGCTTTGCCTTTTTTAGCTTGAATGTTATGCCATTTAGAATGTCCTGACATGACTAATCCCTCCTTCATTTATTTTTATAACGTATATATTTTAACATATTTTATTTAATTTGTGTAGTATTTTTAACAAATTTATGTATATATCTTACAACTTGCATTTACTTTACAGAATTGCTTTTACATTTTCGCTTGACGAATATCAGGCAACTTTTATTTGCTATTTTTAAATTACATATTTGATATTTGATATTTAATATTACATAATAGAATACTTAAGCAAAAAAAACATGACCAATATTGCTATTGCCCATATTTTAAAAATTTTTTATTCTATATTGATAAAAAAAGAGGATATAAAAATCCTCTTTTCATAATTATTTATTAACTGTTTCTTTAAGAGCTTTTCCAGCTTTGAAAACTGGGTTTTTAGAAGCTTTAATTTTGATTTCAGCTCCAGTTTGTGGGTTTCTACCTTTTCTAGCAGCTCTATTTCTAACTTCGAATGTACCAAAGCCAACTAATTGAACTTTGTCACCTTTCTTTAGAGTAGCTTTAACTGTTTCTACAAAAGCGTTAACTGTAGCTTCTGTATCCTTTTTTGTTGCACCTGTTTTTTTAGAAAGTGCTTCAACTAATTCTGATTTGTTCATGACAAATACCTCCTAATAATACTCTCTTTTTTGTTATCTTTTGTACATATCTATATTTACCAAAAGAATTGAATAATGTCAATACTTTTCGCTAAAAATGTTGAAAATTTAACACTTTTGTAACAATTTAGGCTGTATTTGTTCAATTATGTAAATTAAAAGAGATAGAAATATATTATTTTTGTAAGACCGCGTAGCGAGCAACCGAGAATGAGCGAAGCGAATGAAGGGCGAATGGCGGCGTCCTCTTTAGACATCTATCCAAAATGAATTATCAAAGATAATTCATTTTGTGATCTAGGAGAGCGTCCGCCAGTAAGGTCACAAAATAATATATTTCTATCTCTTAATAACTTCTTATTTAATTTTTGGTAAGAAGATTTTGCATCGTATACCATGCAAGTTCAGCGCACTTGACCCTTGCAGGCATATTAGAAATATTTTGAAGAGCTCTTCCATCTTCAAGTTCATCAAGTTCTTCTTCTGAAACGTCTTCTCTCTTAATCATCTTCATAAAAATCTTTATCAATTTAATTGCTTCTTCTTTTGTTTTGCCTTTAAGTAGGTCAATCATAATGGAAGTAGAAGCTTGTGAAATAGCACATCCGTGTCCTGTAAAAGCTAAGTCAGCAATTTTATCTCCATCCATTTTAACTTCCAAAGTAATGTCATCACCACAGCTTGGATTATGTCCATGTTCACTTCCAGTAGCATTTTCAAGTTTATGTTTATTGTAAGTTGACATACTCTGTTCCATTATTATATCTGAATATATTGAATTTAAATCATCCATTTTGTTTGCTTCTCCCTCCTATCATATAAGTCACAAAATTATTTCTTGATCCATTTTTCAAAAGTTGAATATGTTGTTTTCAAAGCATGAATTAGCCTATCAACATCTTCTTTATTATTATAAACATAAAAGCTTGCTCTGCATGTTGAATCAAGACCTAAATATCTCAAAAGTGGTTGTGCACAATGATTTCCAGAACGAATACATACATTTTCGCTATCAAGAATGCTTGCTACATCGTGTGGGTGTACACCATTTACATTGAATGAAATTACGCTTGCGTGTTTGTATAAGTCCTTTGGCCCATATATAGTTATAAAATCTAATTTGCCAAGTTCTTCCATTGCATAAGTTAGTAACTTTCTTTCAATATGTTCAACTTTATCCATTCCTACTTCATTTAAATAATCAATTGCAGCGCCTAGTCCAACTGCTCCTTCAACATTTTGAGTGCCTGCCTCAAATTTTGTAGGAACTTCTGCAAATGTTGTTTCTTGTTCATATACATATTCAATCATATCTCCACCAAATAAAAATGGTTTCATATTCTCAAGCAATTTTTTCTTTCCATATAAAACTCCAATTCCCAAAGGAGATAACATTTTATGTCCCGAAAAGGCAACAAAATCAGCATCTAAATCCTGTACATCAACTTTCATATGAGGCACACTTTGTGAAGCATCAAGGATTGCAATAGCACCAACTTCGTGTGCTCTTTGAATTATTTTCTTTACAGGATTGATTGTTCCAAGCACATTTGAAACCTGTGTAATTCCAACTATTTTAACACCTGGTACTATTTTCTTTTCAATCTCTTCATCAGGTATTTCATAAGTGTCTTTATCAATATACATGTATTCTAATTCTGCATTTTTTGTTTTAGCAACATATTGCCAAGGAACCAAATTAGAATGATGCTCCATAATTGAAATTACAACTTTGTCTCCATCTTTTATTGTAGGCAATCCATACGAATATGCTATCAAATTCAAACTTTCAGTAGCATTTCTGGTAAATACTATATTTGTTGGATCTGGAGCATTTATGAATTTTGAGACTTTCGCTCTTGCTTCATCATAAACTTCAGTTGCCTTAATGCTCAATTTATAAGCGCCTCTATGTGGATTTGCATTATCATGCTCGTAATAATTTTTTATAGCATCAATCACAAATTTAGGTTTTTGAGTTGTGGCACCACTATCCAAGTATGCAATTTGATTGTTTTCAATTATAGGAAAATCACTTCTAATTTTCTTATGAAAATCGCACATTTCACAATTTTTATTTTCAGACATCATTCACTCCTTTTTTAACTTTTATTTAATATCAAAATTCTTCTAAAAAATAATAATTTAATGGCAATATAAATTTCAACGTAAATTAAATTGTAATCGTATTGCCACTAATTCAATACGTTTTAAAATTTTTTAAGCAAGAATCTATTTTAATTTACTATCCAAATCTTTTTCAATTTCATCTCTTATATTTTCGTTGTCAATTCCATCAAGTATAGCATCAAAATTTGCCTTTACAATAAGTTCAATTGCCTCCTTGTATGACAAACCTTTTGACATCATATAAAATATTTTTTGTGCATTTGGCTTTCCAGTACTTACACCATGCTCTCCTTGAACATCTTCCTCGTGACACAAAAGCATAGGTAAAGACTTTGACTTAGCACTTTCAGAAAGCAAAATACAATTTTCATTTTCAATACCTTTTGACTTTGTAGAACCTTCTTTAAAATCAATAGTTCCCTTAAAGTTCTTTTTGCTTTCACCTGAAATTGCACCTTGAGATTCAATATTACATTTAGCATTTTCGCCAATCATGTTTATATTATAGTTTATGTCAATAATATCTTTATTTGTTCCAAAATAAATATTTTTCAAATTGTTTTCTGATGAATATCCACTCATGTCAGAATAATAATTTGAAATTTTATTCTTTCCACCAAAATCAACAATAGTATGATTTATTTTTGAATTATCAAATCCTTCATTTTCAAAAGCAATAAAACTATCACTTTCATCATTTAGCAAATTAATTACTTTAACATTTACCTCAGCATAATCTTCTGCAATAACAACATGTTTTGCATAATGAAAAGTCTTTGAATTATCACTATTTTTATAAACAATAATAAAATTCGATTTAGAATTTTCTTCAGCATTTATCTCAAAATAATCTGTTAAAACATTTTGTTCTTTGTTCAAATCATAAGTAATTACGATAGGTTCATCAATAATTTCATTTGCTTTAATGTTAAAATGTTCTATATGATTACACTCTAGAGAAAGGCCAATATCACTTTCAATTAGAGTTTTGCCAGACTCATCATCAAATGCAAGTCCATCTAAATCCCAATTTTCGCCTAAAGATTTTTTAGCCTTTTCATTAGGATTTTCTATTTTAATGTTTTCATACTCCGTAATTTCAGGAATTTCCAAATCAAGTTTAATATTATTTATTCCATAATTTATTGATGTTCTAACAGGAGTATCATTTAAAATATATTCTTTCATTAACCTATACTCCCTTCCAATTCAAGATTTATCAAATTGTTCATTTCAGCAGCATATTCCACAGGTAATGCCTTTGAAATAGGATCTGCAAATCCTCTTACAATCATTGCCCTTGCTTCGTTTTCAGAAATTCCTCTAGACATCAAATAGAAAATTGCTTGGTCAGAAATTTTACCAATTTTTGCCTCATGTGAAAACTCAACATCATCTGTTTGAATATTGCTTACAGGAATAGTATCTGAACGAGAAATACTATCAAGCATTAGCGATTCGCATGAAACTGTAAGTTTAGAATTTGTTGCTTGTTTACGGACATCAACATTACTTCTAAATGTGCAAATT
This sequence comes from uncultured Clostridium sp., assembly GCA_964456505.1. Classification (GTDB taxonomy): domain Bacteria; phylum Bacillota; class Clostridia; order TANB77; family CAG-508; genus CAG-793. The sequence continues at coordinate 5,274 of CAYWAH010000043.1, forward strand.
CCACCATCTTTTGAAATAGACTTGCTATTAACTACAGATGAAGTATTTTTTGCATTGTGAACTATTTTTAAACCTGTATCCAAATTCTGTCCTTCACCTGCGAAAGTAATACCAGTAAATTCGCATTTAGCATTATCTCCGTTCAACACACTCATAGGATAAAGCATAGAAATCTTTGAGCCAAATGAACCTGTTACCCATTCTATTTTTCCGTTTTCTCCAACAATAACTCTTTTAGTATTTAAATTAAGCATATTTTTTGACCAGTTTTCTATTGTTGAATAACGCAAAAATGCATTGTCTTTTACAAATAACTCTACACATCCTGCATGTAAATTTAATTCATTGTATTTAGGTGCAGAACATCCCTCAATAAACTGAAGTGAAGCACCTTCATCAACAATAATTAATGTGTGTTCAAATTGTCCTGCTCCTGGTGCATTTAGCCTAAAATATGATTGCAAAGGAATGTCAACTTTTACACCCTTTGGAACATACACAAAAGATCCGCCTGACCATACCGCATAATGTAATGCAATAAACTTATGATCAGTCATAGGAACACACTTCATAAAATATTGTTTTATAAGGTCTGGATATCTTTTAACAGCATCATCAAAATCTGTATAAATTACACCTTGTTTAACCAAATCTTCCTTAATACTATGATATACAATTTCAGAATCGTATTGTGCGCCAACACCTGAAAGTGATTGTTTTTCTGCCTCTGGAATTCCTAATTTATCAAATGTTTCTTTGATATCATCAGGGACATCATTCCAAGATGCTTTCATATCTGTTTTAGGTCTAACATATGTTGCAATTTTAGACATATCAAGTTCTGACAAATCAGGTCCCCAAGTTGGCATTTTTTGATTGTCAAATTCTTTTAATGCTTTTAATCTAATTTCAAGCATCCACTCAGGTTCATTTTTCTTTGCAGAAATTTCTTTAATTACATCTTCTGTTAGTCCAATTGTTTTGTAGCTATATTCTTCTTTATTATGAAAATTGTATATATTTTCTGTTTTCTTATCTTCAAATTTTGAAATATCAGTTTTCAATTTTACCCTCACTATTTTTCTATTTTATATACTCTGCATATCCATTCTTATCAATTTCATCTGCAAGACTTGCATCACCAGTTTTAACAATTTGCCCTTTAACTAAAATATGAACATAATCAACATTTAAATCTTTAAGGATTTTGGTTGAATGTGTAATAATTAAAACAGCATTATCATCATTCTTAAATAAACTAATACCTTTTGAAACTGTTTTAATAGCATCAACATCAAGGCCAGAATCAGTTTCATCAAGAATTGCAAGTTTTGGATTTAATGTAAGCATTTGCAAAATTTCATTTTTCTTTTTCTCTCCACCAGAAAATCCAACATTCAAATCCCTTGTACTATATGATGGATTCATATTAAGTTTTTTCATATTTTCTTCTAACTCTTTTTTGAAAGAAAATATTTTTACAGGCTCTCCAGTAGTAGCCATTTTTGCAGACTTTAAAAAGTTTGTAACAGAAATGCCTGGGATTTCTTCAGGTGTTTGAAAAGACATGAAAATTCCTTTTCTTGCTCTTTCATCTGTTTTTAAATCATTAATATTTTCTCCATCAAAATCTATCTCACCCTTAGTTACTCTATATTGTGGGTTGTTTAATATTACATTTGCAAGTGTAGATTTGCCGGCACCATTTGGTCCCATTATTACATGGATTTCTCCTTTATTTACTTTTAAGTTCAAACCATGTAAAATCTCTTTTTCATTTACACTAGCATATAAATCTTTAATATTTAATAATTCTCTTTGTTCCATTTTATAATTCCTTTAAATAAAAAATTAGAAATGTTAGACTGTTCTAACATTTCTAATGATACCATTTTTGCATATTAAAGTCAATACAATTTTATATATCTTTTGAATTTTAATTTTTTGTTTAACAACTATTTTTGCTAGATAATAATCAGTTTAAAAAGAGAAATTTTTTCAATATTTTTTATCTAATATTTTTATCTTCTCTTTTTCTTTCTTACTGAGAAGCCAAATGTACCAAGTTTCTTTCCTAATGAATAATATCCACCATTTGCGTATGCCATTAAATTACATTTTGATATATCAAAAGCACCTTTATCATTTATATATTTTTCATCAGCATCAATTGAAAGAACTTTTGCAACAAACATAGTGTGTGATCCAAGTTCAACCATTTTTTCAACCTTGCATTCAACTGATACTGGGCTTTCGGCAATCAAAGGACATTTTACAAATTGTCCCTTTTCTTTTGTTAAATGCATTTCTTTAAATTTATCTACATCCCTTCCTGATTTTACTCCACACCAATCAGTTGCATAGGCTAATTGGTTTGTTGTTAAATTAATTGCAAATTCTTTTGTTTTAGAAATAATTTCATAGGAATACCTTGTTGGTCTTAAAGAAATATAACACATTGCAGGATCTGTATTTAATATTCCTGTCCATGCTACTGTAGTAATATTTGATTTATCAAAATCTCCACATGATATCATTACTGCTGGTATTGGATATTCAAATGTTCCACTCTTCCAAAAAACTTTACTCATATAATTTCTCACTTTCTTTTCATATTATAAAAATTTCAAAAATAACCTCGTGTTATTATAAATTGAATCAAAGATGTTATACCAAAGTGATTATCAAGCATACTCACTTTTGTATCAAGGTAATTAATTATTCTCTCTTTATTTCAGTTACTTTGTAGCCTGCTTCTTCAATTGAATTTTTAATTACTTCATCTGAAATTTCTTTTGATGTTTCAATATTTGCATTTTTATTTTCCAATGAAACTTCTACTTTTTCTACTCCATCAATTCCTTCTAAAGCTTTTGTTACATGCTTTACGCAATTTTCACACATCATTCCTTCAATTTTAATTTCTTCTTTCAT
>CAYWAH010000044.1:0-7979 GCA_964456505.1 uncultured Clostridium sp.
TTGGCCTGCATTAGTGCATTTGATACATCCCTTGAAGATATTCCTGAATATTTATCTTTAGCTTCTTTTGTAACACTGTTTTGAACAATTGTAACATACTTTCCTGGGATTGTTATGTATGCTGAGTTGATTTTCATGCTCATCTCTTTTTCTGCTTCTTTTAAAGCATTTGAGATTGAATCTGCTAATTCATTTTCATCAACTATCTTCCCTTTTTGTATGCCTTTGCTCTTTTTACTTGTGTTACAAATGATTTCAATCTGATTAAAATTATTGACTTCACCGACAACTAAACTAACCTTAGATGCACCGATGTCGATTCCGACAATTACATCACCTATAGCCAAAGTAAATTCCTCCCAATCTGTCTTATTAAATTCTAGTAAAGAATATATTAAATCAAAAAAAATGTCAATAGATTTTGTAATAATTTTGTAATAAATTTGCAATATTCTTGCAATATTTTTATTCTTCGACTTTTTTCTTGCTGTTTTCTGTTTTATTTATAGTTTTTATGTCAAGTTTTCTCAAATAATATCTTCTAATTATTCCTAAATTATTAAACATTCTTCCTACAAAAACAATAATGGCTGCTAGGTAAATGTCCACATTTAATTTTTGTCCTAAAAATGTCAAAATCATTGCTAATATTGCGTTTACAAAGAATCCAGAAATGAAAACTTTCATATCAAATATTTTTCTAATACTTGAAGCAATTCCTCCAAATACTGAATCTAATGCTGCTAATATTGCAATAGCTAAATAATTTGAAACAGTGTATGGTAATGTTGGAATTAAAAAACCTAATCCAACTCCTAATAATGTTCCAATTAAAATAGATAAAATTGTCATTTTTTTGCCTCCTATTATTCAACTTCTTTCATATATTCTGTTGTAATTTCTCTATTATATTTTTCAACAGTAATTTTGTCTGATTCTTGAATATCTATGTCAAGAGCATTTGCTTTTGCAATATCTACAAAGCCAACATTTTTCATGTTTAATGTACTTTGTAAATAAGTAGTATCCCCTATTACCTTTACTATATAAGGTGAAGCAATTCTTGTATCTCCATAGATTACATTGTAACCATCTGTGACTGTAACAATATCAGTTAAATTAACTATTCTATTTCCATTGATAGATATTGCTTCAGCACCGGCGTATTTTAATTCATTGATTAAGTTTCTTAAATATTCAGCAGTATAGTTTGAATATTCTGTATCTTTTAGCGTTATTATTAAACCTTTTCCTGTAACCTCTGTTAATCCTAAAAGTTTATTTGTGTCTTCTAATTCTTCATCAATAAGATTTGCAGATTGTTTATTTTCTTTTGTAGTATTTTGATATTCTTGTATTTTATTCATGTTATCATTAGTTTTATTTACCGCTTCTTCATATTTTGATTTGTATGTAGCTATTTGAGTTTTTAACTCATCATCTCTTAGTCCTTCAATATTTGATTGTTTATATTCCTCAACACTCTTTGATTGAATAATAATTGAAGAAACTAAAAACAAAGCAATTACACCAACTGTAATTGTTAAAGTCATATTGCTACTTTTGTGAAAAAGTTTTTTAAATAAATTTTTCAATGCTTTTTCCTCCATTATTATTTATTATCGCTGTCATCTGTAGCATAATTTTGTACCAATGCACCGCTATATTTCTTTATAGAAATTTTATCGTTTTTCTTTATTTCAACAGATGTATAGTCTTTCATATATTGAATATATCCGCCTGGTCTATCTATTGCAGCAAGTGAATCCTTATTTCCAATTGCCTTTATTATAAATGGAGAAGTTACCTTTTCTCCATTTATTAAAATAACATTTCCAGCACAAGTGATACAAGTTGAATTTGTAATTCTTTGATCATTTATTGAAATTGCCTCTGCTCCAGCATTTGCTAATTCATTTACTACCTCTCTTAAATCAGCATCATGAACTAGATACAAGCTGATATTATCTGTTGCAACAGTTGCCTGTCCATCTTTGGCAGTAATGATTACTCCTGGTCCTTCAACATCTGTTAATCCTAACAAAACATTATTCTTTTTTATTTGTTCCGTTTTTTCCTTTGAAGACTCATCATTTGCAGTTGCGTTATTCCTCTCTTCTTCTAGTTGTTTTGTTGTATCTTCAAGTTCCTTTTTAGCAGTATCATACTTTTCTTCCCATTTTAACAAGGTATCTTTCAAACTATCATTTACAAAAGTTTTAGATGCAACTGAATCTTTTGCAGACATTGTTCTAAACTGTAAAGTAATTGCAACTGCTAATATAAAACAAATTACTCCAATAACAACCTGGGTTTGTTTGTTCTTTTCCAATTTAATGCCTCCTTATACACTTTCCCTAAAAAATGGATTTTCTTCGTTCAAATTCATATTAACAAAAATTTCGCCAGAATTTCCCTTCTCAACTTCCATTATCTTCTTTACGTATTTCATTTTTAAATCTAAATCTTTTGTATCTCCAAAATGTATTTTCTTATTTTCGCTTTCAGAAAAAGCAATATAGTTTGCATCATCAGATATATCTATGGAACTAATTGTATTATCAATTTCATTGCTCTTTGCATAATCAAGTAAAATATTTACATCTTTTAATCTATTTATGTCAATATCACAAAGTCTGTTTCCAACAATTAAGCTTTCTGTAGATGTTTTGCATCCGATTAAAGAAATCTTACCTTCCATTTTTTCAGTTGACAACTGTAGAATATTTCCATTCTTATCAACGCATACATATGTGCCATTGTTTTCAACCAAGTAATCAATGTTTCTCTCTGTAATAGTAATGTTTAATGTTGATGGTAATTTGTATTTTACTTCTGCACTTTCTATGTATGGATTTTTCTTTAATTTTCTGTTTATCTTTACATTTGTAACTTCAAAAATATTTGTTGTGCTTCCTATATCTAGCATATTCAAAATTTGCTCTTTTGTAACTGCACTGTTTCCTTCAATATTCGTTGTTTTTATATAAAATACAGGAGAATTTATAAATAAAACAATAGCAATTATAATAATGAAAACAGCAGAAATATTTCTTGCAAATTTTGCTCTTCTTCTTCTCTTCTCTACATTTTTAGGTAACTCTCTAATTCTTTTCTTCTGTTCTTCTCTTTTCTTTTTTTCAAGTTTCTTTATTTGTTTTTCTCTGTTCTTTTGTTCTAATTCTTTTTGTTTCTTAAATTTATCAAGAGCTTTTTTATTAACTTCATTTCTATTATTATTTTTCATTCTTTTGGCTTTACTCATATACTAAACCTTCTATTATAAAGTTCTTCAAAAATTCAATTCCCATTCTATCACAATTTGTCCTTAATTTGCAATAGATAAAAGTCCAATTATTCATTGAACTTTTAATAATTTACATATTATATTATATTTACTAAAAATTTATTTTATCAAAATATTTCTATCAATAACATATTTATTATGTTTAAGTATTTTTTCTAATTGAAGTACTTACTTTTTTATTATTAAAATTTTGCATTTTTAGTTAGTTGCCACTACCAATAAAAAATAATTGTATTAGAGAAATTATCAATAATATTCCCACAATAATTAGCAATAATATGATTTGTGTAATTATGCTTCCAATTACCCCTGCAAAATTAAAGCCTATTAACACTCCAATAATAATTGCAAAAATAAAGCCTAGGAAAATTGAAACGAATACATTACAACATAAATTATAGCATCCTCCGCAACAACAATTCGAATTTCTTCCATTCATAATTAGTCATCTCCTATCATGATTTTTATGTTATATATTATGCAATTAAAATCATTTTGTTAATTTAATTATGAAACATTTAAATTAGTTGATAGGCTTAATATTTTGCTTCTGCGTTAATTTATTGCTCTCTATTTCAATTTTTATTTAATACTATAAGAAATAATTACTTTATAAAATAATTATTTTTCAAATAGTTTGAATTTTTTATTTAACCAATTATCATATTGAAATTCCAATAAATTCAAAACAACCACTGTTGAAATCACAATCATATTTGATGTTGCAAAAAATACGTATCCAGAAAGCCATGATAATGTTATTACTAATCCTAATGATAGCATATACATGATTGAATCGTTTAAATTGTTTTCTTTTTTTCTAAAACAAATTACAATATTTTCTATTGCTAAAATCAACACATATAAAAATGGTAAAGCATAGAGTATAAATCCGCATACGCCAAAGTTTAGCAGTAATGAAGCAAGTTCATTTTCCATTGTCATTTCTCTATAATTTGTTTTGAAGCCATTTCCAAATAAAATACACAATACACTTCTTTGATGTTTTACAAGATATATATTATAAAGTAACTGTTGCTTTCTTGTATTATTCCCAGCAATATTATGTTTTTTTGTATAACTATACAAATCCAAAGTTGCATCCTTTTGTGCTTGGTTCATAAAGCCATCTTCCATTGTCCCATCTAAAATACTATTTTTGAAATCTAACATATCTCCTGTCATATTTCCAACTTCACCAGTTGCCTTATCAATAATAGTAAATTGAGATTTTTTCATTTCTGCTCTTCTTTTCAAGGTTTTAGAGCCAAACAATGAAACAGCAGTAACTCCTGCTATTATAAATACAAGTCCGGCATAAAAAACTTTTTTATTTTTACTGCAAACCATTTCAACAATAATGTAACAAATCAAAGATAAAAATGCACCAAACAATCCTGTTCTAGTTCCAAGCAATGTAGCCAAATATATAAAATCAAAAATAGCGGTAATCACTTTAAAAATTTCAAAAACCTTTTCTTTTTTAACTTTGTCGCTCCACTTTGAAAAATCTAAACTAGTCAAAATTATAAATAATGAAACAACAAGAATTGCACTCAAGCTGTTTCCTGATTCAATCCATCCTTTATATCCTGTATGTGTTTCAATATATGTAGGTGACGATGTATTTGTAATAATAGAAACAAAAATTGAAACCAAGTAAATTGCAACCATTATAACAATTGCATTGCTAATTTCGTTTCTAATCAATTTTTGATTAGACTTTTTTAATACAATACCTTCAAAGTAAAAAGTATATGTGTAAATGATTAAATCAATAATCAAAAATGTGAAATTACATATGTACTGAAATTCAGTTATAATAGTTCCATCAGAGCAACCAGTAAACAAATTTCTTACAACTATCAAATGGCAAACAGCATACACTAAATAAACAATTGCCGTAATTGCTAATCTTTTCTTATTTTTTTTTGATGCAGTAAAAAATATGTATATTCCTACACAAAGCGGAATAATCGGTCTAATAAAAGTTGATATGGAAATTTTGCTATCAAATTTATTTCTAAATAAAAAACTTATAATATCAAATATTGGTCCTAAGGTAATAAATACTAGTAGGATTTTGCTGATAATACTATAGTTAAATGTATCTACAACATTTTTCTGTATGGCATTTTCTTTTTCTTCTTGTTTTTCTTTTTCTTTTAAAATGGTACTCATATTGTAATCCTTTAATATTTTTATTCTATATTTTATATTTCAAATCTTATATTTTTTATTATTTATATTAAACATAAATATATTATTTTTTTGTGCTTACCGGATTATTCTTTTTTGATGTCACTCAATTCACTTTTAAAAAAGTGAATTTCGGACTACTGATCTGAAAGTATAATCATTCGCCCTTCGCTTACGCTCCGGTTGCTCGCTGCGCGCACATGCAAAATAATATATTTATGTTTGATAATTTTAAAAATTCTGTTGACATTGCTTCAAAAATAATGTAAAATAGTAATTGCATTTGAAAAAATGTATATGGTGGACTTAGTGTAGTTGGTTAACACGCCAGTTTGTGGCACTGGAGATCGTGGGTTCGAATCCCACACTCCACCCCATAAATTTTATATATATTTACACTGGGCTGTAGCCAAGCGGTAAGGCACATGACTTTGACTCATGCATGCGGTAGTTCGAATCTACCCAGCCCAACCAAAAATTTTATTATTATATTATATTAAATAGGAACCTTTGTCAAGGTTCCTATTTTAACACTAATATAATTCATTTGCTTCTTTTAATGTAATTGCATTTTGCTCAACAAAAAAGTCTATTTGATTTTTTCTTTCTTCAGTATTGTCAATACTTTTAATATGATTAATTAATTCATTGTGTCCATCAGTAGGTTTACCATTTTCAAATATTATTGAAGAAGATATCTTATATATTCCAAAGCATACGCCTGCAATAATCACTACAATAAGAACAATATATAAAATCTTTTTATTCATCATTATCACCACCCTTCTTTTTTATTTTTTGCAATTTATCATTTAAAATTTTAACAATATATTTGTTATGCAAAAATATAATAAACATTGTAATAAAGAAAATAATTAAATAAATTACCAGATTAACGTAAATATTATCAAATAGAATATGTGAAAAATTATTTTTTATATGCCAAAATTTTAATAAAATTACTTCTGTTAATGAAACAATTAAATTAAATACAAAATAGCCTACAACCCCATAAATTATAAGATATAAAATGTCCTTTCTTTTCATATACTTTTATCCTCCAAAAAATTTAACAAATCTTTGATTCTCCTTCTAGATACATTTTCTTTTGTTCCATCATTTAGTTCAACAATAATTTTTCCTGTTGTACTAGTATCAAAATAATCAACATGATTAATATTTATAATGCAACTTTTTGAAATACGTATAAAATCACTATTAATGTTTTCTAGTTCATATAGTTTTTTGTTAATTCTATAAGTTTGTTCGTTTGTTTTACAATAAACATTTTTATTTTCACTATAAAATTGAAATATATCTTTGTAATCAATCATATAAACTTTATAGTTGGCATATCCCATTATTTTATTGTTATTAGTGTCATTTAAACTACTAATAATCTCATTAACTTCATCACTATTTTCTTTATTAAATTTAAAAACTATTTCAATTTCATCTTTTTTTATATCTTCATTTTCAACTTTTAAAATTCTTAATTTCATTATCTTCTCCAATTTGATTTATTATATGTTTAATATTCAAAACAATCAACACTTTATAGATGAAATGGCATATTTTTAGATAAATGGAAAATTCAATTTTGTTACTTCAGGAGAATTTTCCTACAATAATTTTGGTCTGTAGCTGGTTTTTATTTTAGTTCTTTATTGTAGAATAAATATAATCCAAGTAAATTTGCTATTAAGATTAAACTAATTGAATAAAGTGGAAAAATATTTATATCTTCTAGATTTAAATCTGAAATTTCACTTGCCTGTCCTATTGAAATAGAATAATAGATTAATTTAGCTTCTTTTATCTTTTCATCTCCAGGATACTCTGGATCAATTTTTTGATTTAGTATATGCTCTCCTTCTCTGTCAAAATATGACTCTTTTATATATTTTGAAGAGTGAACAGTTAAAGATAAAGAAGAAACTAAAACAGTAAGAACTAAATATAATAAAATGCTAATAGTAACTGATGTTGTAATTTCTTTAATATCCATTGCAAGAAAATTAAAAATAGAGCAATATGAAGCAATTATCAATATTATATTAATAAGAATTTTACCGAAAGTCTGATGTTAAAATGTCCATCTTTCCAAATAAATGTGTTCCGATTATTATTGAAAATATTATGTATGCAAATTCTAATAAAATGCAAACTACAAATGTAATAATAAAATTAGAAAAATATATAGAACTCCTTTTATTTCCCACAATTATCTTATTTCGTATTGTTCCATACGCATAATCTTCTCCAACAAATAAAGTTATGAATAAAGCTATAAAAAAGCCAATGTATTGGATATTTGAAACTACTAATTTTTCTGAATAATCATTTTCTTTAGTATTAGAATAACTACTATATAATTTGAATGTATTAAATATAAAGAGTACAATAAAAGTTACAATCAAAAAATAAAAAATTTTACTTTTTCTCAATCTATAAAGATTAGCATTTAATAGTT
>CAYWAH010000045.1:0-7293 GCA_964456505.1 uncultured Clostridium sp.
TATTATGGGTGTATAAAAGTGAGTATGTAATATATAAAGTGTAATAAATTACATATTGATAAATTTATAATTTTTAAAAACATGAATTATTAATTTGTAAAGTTCGAAAAAATTTTTTTGATTGGCTTTTAAATGTATTATTTTTTATTGATTAGAATATGGAGTTTTTGTAATGAGCATTCCAGATTTTTTGGTAGATAAACTAAATAGTGTATATGGTAATGAGGTTTCAAAAGAAATTATTGATGGCTTTTCTTCTCAAAGAAAAATTACTCTTAGAGTAAATAATTTGAAAACAAATAAAGCGGAAGTTGAGAATGAACTTTCAAAAAATGGAATAATTTTTAGTGAAGTTCCATGGTTTGACAATGCTTTAATAATTGAAAATTTTAAAAATCAATCTATCAAAAATTTTAAGGTAGATAAATTTAATGAAAGCAATTTTTTTGAAAATGAAATTAAAAAACTTGATATTTATAATGAGGGTAAAATTTATTTGCAGAGTTTGTCTTCAATGATTCCTCCTCTTGTGATGGATTTTGAAGATAATGAAGATATTCTTGATATGTGTTCTGCACCTGGTGGAAAAACTTGTGAGATGTCTTGTTTGAACAATAATACTAATATTACTGCTTGTGAACTTAATTCAATTCGTTTTGAAAGATTGAAATACAATATTGAAAAGCAAGGTGCAAATAATGTAACTTTGTTAAACACTGATTCAAGAAGAATAAACAATTTGTTTAAATTCGATTCAATTTTGCTAGATGCTCCCTGCTCTGGTAGTGGAACATTAACCTTCAAAAATGATAATAAAAATTTCACTGAATTATTGATTGATAAATGTGTGAAATCTCAAAAGGCTTTAATTGATAAGGCTTTTAGAATACTTAAAAATGGCAAAACAATGGTGTATTCTACCTGTTCAATTTTGCCTGAAGAAAATGAAGAAATAATAAATTATGCTTTAGAAAAATACAATTTTAAAATTGTGCCAATTAAACTAAATAATTTTGATGAATCAAATTTGTTGAAATCTAGTATTGATGGTACTATTTTAGTAAAGCCTACAAATTTATATGAGGGATTTTTTGTTGCAAAATTATTAAAAAGTAATTAAAGAAAGGAATTTATATGGAAGAAAAAGTTGCAATTGTTACTGGTGGATCTAGAGGAATTGGAAAAGCAATCGTCGAAAAGCTTACGGAAGCAGGCTATAAGGTTGTATTAAATTATAATAATTCTGAAAAAGAAGCAAAAGTGTTAAAAGAAAAAAATAATAATATTGAAATTTTTAAAGCTGATATTTCTCTTGTAGAAAACGTTGAAAGCCTCGTTGATTTTACTATTAGCAAATATGGTAGAATCGATTTGGTTGTAAACAATGCAGGCATTGATATTATTAAGCCTATTCAAGATTATTCAAATGAAGAATTTGAAAATATTATGAGAACAAATTTGCATTCATGTTTTTACATGTGCAGAGAAGTTGCTGATTATATGGTTAATCAAGGTGGTGGCTCTATTATTAACATTTCTTCAATTTGGGGACAAATTGGTGCTTCATGTGAAGTTCCTTACAGCATTAGCAAAGCAGGACTTGATGGTTTAACAAAATCTCTTGCTAAAGAACTTGGTCCTTCAAATATTAGAGTAAATAGTATTGCTCCTGGTTTTATTGATACTGACATGAACAAGGAAATTCCTGAGGATACTGTTGAGGATTTGAAAGCTGGAATTCCTCTTCAAAGAATTGGTACTCCTGATGATGTAGCTGATTGCGTGCTTCTTCTAGAAAATTGCAAATACATTACGGGACAAGTTATTTCCGTAAATGGCGGATGGGATATGTAAAAATAAAAAATGAAATATTAATATTTATTAATATTTCATTTTTTTGTTTTAGGAATTTCTTCTAATTACTTTGCTTAATGGACTATATGTGTCTTTTGAAATTACTTCTTTTGAAGTAACAACCCCATTTACTACGGTTTCCTTGGTTGCTTCTGATGTACAACCGTCTCTACCATTTCTTTCTACTACTTCTTCTCCCTTTTTTAGAGAATTGTCTTCTTTGTATTCTGTTTTCTTTTCAATAATTTCTGTTACTTTTGAATCTATTATTATTACTGGATCGTTTTCTTCCTTTATTCCATAGATTGCAACTTCTACAACTCCTGAGTCTGCTTTTGCAATTATTTTTATTGGGTAATTTCTATTGTTCTTGAATTTGAAATCTAGCGTTCCCCATGATACTGTTGCGTCTCTCCCCGCTTCTACATAAGATGTTTGGAATGAATGGTTGTGTCTTTCTACAATTTCCAAATTTGATAATAATGCTGTGTTATATAGTGTAGATGATAATTGACAAATTCCTCCGCCAACATCTAGCACTACATCTCCTCCGGCATAGGCTCCTGCTAATTTGAATCCGGCTTGAATTGTTCTTTCCCCTATTGTTTTGTTATATGAGAATGTTTCTCCTGGGTTTACTATTGTGCCATTTAATTTTTCGGCCGCTAATTTTAAATTGTTGCTTCTGTTTTCGTTGCTTGGATCATAACTTGTTGTAAATGTGGCTAATTTGTCTGTAAACGCTTGCTCCCCTAGGCTTGCGACCGTTACAGATGGTTCTGTAATTTTTAGTGGAATTGTATATTCTTCCTTTTCTTCTTTTAAAATTTCGTTTATTTCGTCTTCTGACATTGCTACTTCAATACCTTTTTCTTCTGCATGTATTTTAGTAGGATTCTCTGAAATGTATGCGTCTTTTGCCTGTTTTTCTGTGTCTTTTATTATTTGTGAAACGTCTATTTCTTTTGGCTGTGTTTCTTCTACTGGTATATCTATTATTGCATTTTCAATGTTGAAATTATTTATGCTTTGAATTATTTTATTTTTGAATTCATCTTTCTTAATCCTTACTCCGCTTGTTCCCTTTTTTATTATAAGATTGTCTCCCTCAATATAATAAGAACTTTCTTTTGTAACATCTGGAAGTTTTGATTCAATTTCATCTATTTTTGAATTTAGCTTTTCTTCATCATAATCCATGTTCAATTTGTAATTTCTTTTGAAGAAAATGCTTGATAAAATTACATAATTATTTGTAATAATATTGCCATTTCTTCCTACGGAATAAGCCTTTTCGACCATGTCATCAATATTGTTTTTTATGTCTAATTCATCATAAGAAATTTCAAGTTCCAGATCATTGTGTTTTACGATTATTTGGTTATCTTTTTTCTTATTGTACATAGTTTTCAATTGATTTCTGGCTTCTTCTTGCTTCATATGTGCAACGGAAACTCCTTGTATTTGTATATTGCTATATATCTTATCATTTCCCATGTTTATTAAGCTAAACATTATTGAAAATATGCATAAAAAAATTATTAAAGCTACTATTTTTATTTTAGTTTTTCTTCTCATTTTTTCCTCTTTTCATTTTTCAATTATATTATATAGTATATGATTTTTATTTTCAATATAATTTTTAATTCTTTTGCCGACTATATTTGTCAAAATAGTTGAAATTTTGGCATTTATCTTATATAATATGATAGTAAAATTATAACTTTTATTGGAGGATAAATGTCTACTAAAAATAAGGCTAAAAAAAATACTTCTGAAACGGCCTCACAAAGCTTGGCTATGTCAAAAAAAATTGCTAAAGTTGATGAAGCAGATTCTAAGAGTCAAAAAAGAATGTATACCTTGAACATTATAATAATTATTGGAATACTTATAGGTATATTTGTATATATGCATAACGTAGATGGATTTGATAACATTCTACATGTTTTGCAATCTGCTGATTATAAGTGGATGATTGCTGGATTGGTTTGCTTAATACTTATGTGGCTTTGTGAAACTATTACTTTCCATTTTCCATTTAAGAAGATATACAGAGACCAAACATTTTTCGATTCTTTTCGTGCTAATATGATTGGTCAATTATTTAATAACCTTACGCCTTTTGCTTCTGGTGGTCAATTAATGGAAGCATATGTTTTAAAAAAAGAAGGAAGAAGGGCAAGCGATGCTTTTTCTGTACTTACTATGAAATTTGTAATAACTCAAACCACATTGATTTTATTTACATTAGTTGTTGTTTTTACTCAATTCAAATTTTTCATTAATTTATTTAAAAATTTGGTTTGGATTGGAATAATTGGTATTATTATAAATATTGGAATTGTTGTTTTATTTTTCTTAATGGGTATTAATAAAGATTTAGTTATTAAGATGATCAAACCTTTAGTAGTGTTTGCAGGAAAAATTCACATTGGAAAATTTAGATTGATAAAAGATCCTGATGAAAAAATGGCTAAATTTATTGATAGTGCAAATAATTTTAGTCTTCAATTTTCAAAAATTAGAAAACAAAATGGATTGTTAGTTATTATGACCGTATTTGGATTGATTCAAAATATACTTTATTATGCAATTACTTATATGGTATATAGAGCATTTGGAAATGTTGGCGCAACATTCTTCCAAATAGTAACTACTCAAGCATTTTTGATGCTTATTATGACAATTTTCCCAACTCCAGGTGCAGGAATTGGTGCTGAAGGTGGTTTTTTATTATTGTTTAGCTCAATATTTAAAAAGGAAACTTTGTCACTTTCAATTTTATTTTGGAGAATTTATGTATTTTATTTACCTATTATTGTTGGTGCACTTTTCTTTATACCAGCAAAGAGAAAGGAAAATATTGAATAATTAAGAGGGGCTTAATATGAATTCTATTTTATCTACACAATCGAATAATAATCTTACGCCAAATGAAATGCAATTTTTTAAGGAAGCAGAAAATATAGTAAAGGAAAACAATGATTTTTATAATAACAAAAATTCTTTTAAAAATAAATTTTTGCTTATTATTGTTTTGATTATTGTAATACTTGTTTTACTATTCTGTTCTATTTTTTCTTTATTAAATATTAATAATACAAAAATATTAAAAAATGTTTCTGTAATTGGTGTTGATATATCGAACCTCACAAAAGATGAAGCTAAAGAGAAGTTAACAAGTGCTTTTTCGCCAAGGCTTAATGATGATATTGTTCTCACACATAATGATGAATCTTATGTATTGGAACCTGCTACTTGTGATTTTTCTTTTGATATTGATGACATTGTAAATGAAGCCTATATGGTTGGAAGAAATGGGAATTTCATTCAAAATAATTTTTCTATTTTGAAACAAAAATTTTCTAAATATAATATTACTCCTAAATTATCATATAATAATGATACATTAGTTGCTACTCTTGAACAAACTAATAGTTTATTTAAAGATGGTATTAAAGAGTACTCTTATGAGATAGATGGTAAGAATTTAAATATTACAGCTGGCAAAGATGGATATGTTTTAAAAACTGATGAACTAAAAAAGAAAATAAACGATAATTTGGTTTCTGAAAATTATTCTACAAATGCTATTGAAATTCCTGTAGAAATGGGCAAATGCAAGGATATTGATATTGATGCTATTCATGGTGAAATTTACAAAGAAGCTAAAAATGCTTCGTTTACAATTAATCCTTATCATATAGAATCTTGTGAAACAGGTATTGATTTTGATATTTCAATTGATGATGCTAAAAAAATGATTTCAGAAAAGAAGGATTCTTATACTATTCCTTTGAAATATTTGTACCCTACAGTTACAAACGATCAAATTGCTCAAGAGGCTTTCCCTGATACTCTTGCATCATATTCAACGAGTTATACATCAAGTAATGCAAATCGTTCAAATAATGTTGAACTTGCTACTAGAAAAATAAATGGAACAGTGCTTATGCCTGGCGAAACTTTTTCTTATAATAATACTGTTGGAAAGAGAACAGTATCTGCTGGATTTAGAGAGGCTGGAGCATATTCTGCTGGTCAGGTTGTAACAGAAGTAGGTGGAGGTATTTGTCAAGTTTCAAGTACATTGTATAATGCAGTATTAAGAGCAAACTTGGAGATTGTTGCTAGAAGCAACCATCATTATCAAGTTGGATATGTTCCTGTTGGAACAGATGCCACTGTTTCTTGGGGTGCTCCTGATTTCAAATTTAAGAATAATAGAAATTATGCAATACGTATTAATGCGTACACATCAAATAAACATGTGTATATTAAAATACAAGGCTTGAAGCAAGATGATGATTATGAAATATCAATTACATCTAAAGTAAATAGTACAATTGCTCCAAGTATAACATACACAACTGATGCTTCTTTAAAAAAGGGTCAAACAAAAGTTATTCAAAAAGGTTCAAGCGGAGCATATTCAACAACTTATAAAATATATAAGAAAAATGGTACAACAGTAAAAACTGAAGTAATTTCAAATGATAAATACTACCCACATAATCAAGTAGTAGCTGTAGGAAAATAATGTTTTATTTGTTTTTAGATTTTATTTAATAATTAATTTTATTCTTTTCATTAAAAAATTAATTTTTTATGTTTTAAATTTTTAATTTTATATTTTTTTAAAGTATTTATTAGATAATTTTTAATGCAAATATAAGGAGGCTTAGTTATGAATATATTTAAACCAAGAGAAGTTTATAGAAGAGTAAATGATATAAGCCTTGATTACTTAACAAATGATGTGAATATTAGAGGATTAATATTCGACTTTGACGGAACGATAACATTTAATAGAAGAATACCAGCTGAAACAATTGATTTCATTAGAGAAGCTAAAAAACAAAATTTGAAAGTTTCAGTTTTAAGTAATAACATGTTTGTAAGTAATAAAATTTTAAAATTATTAAAAATTCGTACAGTTAAAAAATTTGCATTAAAACCACTTAAAAAACCTTTTCTTGAAATGGCACGTACTATGGAATTAGATCCTAAAAATATTGCTGTAATTGGAAATAATAGAATATCAGATATACTTGGTGCTAATAGAGCAGGTATGTATTCAATATACATACAGAACATGAATAACTTCATGTATAAAAAACAAATTAAAAGAAAATTAAAAAAATTTGGAATTAAAAAAATTAAATAGCTCATGAAAATAAATTTATTTATAATATTGTTATAAATAAATTTATTTTTTAATTTTAGATTCTATAAGTGAATAATTTTATTTTTTTTAATGTATTTGTGTATAATTTTATTGCCGAAATTTTTATTAAAAAAGTTATAAATTGCTTGACATTTGGGCATGTAATATGTTATTATAATTACTGTTACCAATAGAAGTAACCTAGTTGATGGAGAGGTGGTCGAGTTGGTTTATGGCACCAGTCTTGAAAATTGGCGTAGGTGTGAGCC
>CAYWAH010000046.1:0-7132 GCA_964456505.1 uncultured Clostridium sp.
TGAACTCTATATTCTTCAAGTTCTGTTCTCTTTCCAAATCCATTTTCAGTAATTGCTAACAATGTTCCTACTTTTCTATCTTGAATAGGTTCCATTCCAATAACTTCATCATCTGGATTTAGTCTGATTCCCATAACACCTTGTGAAGTTCTTCCCATTGGTCTAACATCAGATTCTTTGAATGTAATTGCTAAACCTTTTTTAGTAGCTAATACAACATCATTTTCTCCATTTGATAATCTTACATCAATAAGTTCATCATCTTCTTTTAATGTAATAGCTATAAATCCGGTCTTTCTTTCAGTGTTGTATTCTTTTAATTCTGTCTTTTTAACAATACCATTTTTTGTACCCATTAATAAGTATTTTTCATCTTCAAAACTCTTTAAAGGAATAACAGCTGTAACTCTTTCTCCCGCTTCAACTTGAAGTAAGTTAACAATTGCTGTTCCTCTTGCTGTTCTTCCTGCTTCTGGTACTTCAAATCCTCTTACTCTATACATTTTACCTTTATTAGTAAAGAATAAAATTGTATCATGTGTAGAAGCCGTAAAGATTTGTTTTACAAAATCTCCCTCTCTAGTAGTAATACCTACTATTCCTTTTCCGCCTCTCTTTTGACTCTTATAAGTATCAATAGGCATTCTCTTAATATAATCGAAATGTGTTAATGCAATGATAACTTTTTCATCTTTAATAAGATCTTCATCAGTAAATTCTCCATCTGCTGCAACAATTTTTGTTTTTCTATCATCACCGTATTTTTCAATCATTTGAAGTGATTCTTCTTTGATAATATCAAATACTAAATTCTCGTCTGCAAGAATTTCTCTATAATGCTTGATCATCTTCATTAATTCTTGATATTCTTCTTCTATTTTTTCTCTTTGCAAACCTGATAAAGTTTTTAATCTCATATCTAGAATTGCTTGTGCTTGAATATCATCTAATCCAAATCTTTCCATTAATCTTTCTTTTGGATTATCATAAGAACCTCTAATTATTTTGATGACTTCATCAATATTATCAATAGCTATTCTTAATCCTTCTAGAATATGTGCTCTAGCTAATGCTTTATCCAATTCGAATTTTGTTCTACGGATAATTACATTTCTTCTATGTTCAATATAGTATTTTAAGCAATCTCTTAAAGTAAGTATTCGTGGTTCATTATCAACTAATGCAAGCATAATAATACCAAATGAAGATTGTAATTGTGTGTATTTATATAATCTATTAAGAATTACATTTGCATTTGCATCTCTCTTTAATTCAACAACAACTCTTGTTTTTTCTTCTCTATCTGATTCATCTCTAACTTCTGAGATTCCTTCAACTTTTCTTTCTTTTGCAAGATTGTTGATATCTACAATTAATTTGGCCTTATTTACTTGGTATGGCAAAGAAGTAATTATAATTTTTTGTCTGTTTCCAGGCATTTCTTCAATTTCTGCTTCGCCTCTGATAATAATTTTACCTTTACCTGTTAAATAAGATTCTTTTATTCCATCTCTTCCTAGAATAGTTGCTCCCGTAGGGAAATCTGGTCCTTTTACTATACTGAATAACTCATCATCAGAAAGTTCTTCTCCCTTTTCTCTGCATTCAACCATTCTAATTACAGCATTTAATACTTCTTTTAAGTTGTGTGGTGGTATGTTTGTAGCCATACCAACAGCAATACCTGAAGATCCATTAACTAAAAGTGCTGGTAATTTAGCAGGCAAAACTGTAGGTTCTTGTCTAATACCATCAAAGTTTGGCATAAAGTCAACTGTATTTTTGTCAATGTCTTCAAGCATTGTTTCAGTGATTTTAGCCATTCTTGCTTCAGTGTAACGATATGCAGCTGGTGGATCTCCATCTACTGAACCAAAGTTTCCATGTCCATCAATCAATGGATAACGCATTGTAAAATCTTGTGCTAATCTGACCATTGCATCATATACAGATGAATCTCCATGTGGATGATATCTACCTAAAACATCTCCGACTGTAGTAGCAGATTTTCTATAAGGCTTGTCCGTAGTTAATCCATCTTCATACATTGTATAAAGAATTCTTCTGTGAACTGGTTTTAAACCATCTCTAACATCTGGAAGTGCACGTTGAACAATAACACTCATTGCATAATCAATATAGGCAACTTTCATTTCTTTTTCAATATCTCTATTGATTATTTTTCCATCTGTGAATTCTTCCTCTTCTTGATCTTTTTTATTGTCCATTTTATTCCTCTTTTCACGCAATTTTTCTAGAGTTATTATACTAAAAGAAACTTAAAAAATCAAGGAATTTTTGACTTTTTTTAATTTAATTTAACTGTTTTGCCAATTCAAGTTCTTCATTAGAAAGATTAAATCTTTTCCCATTATTTTTAATATATAAATGAAGATTTTCAATTCTTCTTGCTTCCTTTAAAGTATCTTCTATTGGCAATATTTTTTTCATAGTATTTTCTATTTTGTTATACTCTTTTTCCATTCCACTAAAATCCTTTTCTCCGTAGTATGTTTTCCAATTTTCTTCATACTTATTTAACATATTAAAAGCACTTAATTGATCATTAAAATTATCTTCAATGTTTGATTCTATTGAATCTAGAATTACATCTTTTCCTTTTCTCAAAACACTTGCAGATTTGTATGTAATTAGGTTAGCTTCTTGTGCTTTTGAAATTGCAAAATTAAGAGCACTTGAAATTCCATCAATTGTTCCACCTGATTTAATTGCTTCATGTGCTTGATTAATATTTTCAAACTTTCCTGTAGCAATTCCTTTTGTACTTTTCCATAAATCAATTGCAGAATTTATGGCCTGCTCTGCTCCCGCCTTAAATCCATTTTTTAAAATTGCATCTTTTATTTCTATTACTTCGTCTTCAACAATATCTGGTAATAGGCTTCTTATGCCAATATTCAAACCTGTATTTATAATTTTGCCCATTGTCGTTGACAAGAAATTTTTTTGCTCTATTTCCAGATTTAAACTTTGTTTGCTTAAATCATTAGGCATGTCTAAAATATTTGTAACTTGCATATTAACCTTTCTTCAAAAAAAATTATTTTCTAACTTTTTTGAAATCTTTTTTTAAAACTCTTTTTTGAATTGAATCTAATTCATTTTTTATTTCTTCAATTCCTATACTCTGTCTATTAACTGCTAAATCATAATAATCACTCAATTTTATTTTTCCTAAAATATTATAATTCTTAAATAAGTTTCTTAATACTTCATCGCTCACACTATTAGAAGTATATTTATTAAAAACAATGTTTATTTTTTCTCTTTCAATATTCCATTCATTTTTGTAAATATCTAAAAGTCTTTTTGTTTTTTTTAGTTCCAAAATATTTGCACCAGAAATAAAAATAGATTGATCAGATATTCTAATCATTTCTTTAGTGTAATCTAAAAAACATTCAGAAGAAGTATCTATTATTATAAAATCATATTCGCTTTTAATTTTGTTAATTAAATCTTTCATAATTCCTGGATTGACTTTATTTTGATCATTAATCAATAAATTAATTCCAGAAACTAAACTAATGTTACTTTTAGAACTAACAATAAAATCTTTTATATTAAAATTATCTAAATCAATTTTAATATTTAAATTATTTTTAACTTTTTTTGAATATTCTTTTACACCAAGCAAAGTATGTAAACTATTATTAAATACATCAAAATCTATTATTAGAATTTTTTTACCTTTTAAATTTTTAGAAAATATAATACTAAAAATACTTTTTCCAATTCCGTTTGTTCCAAGAATTGTAATAATCTTACCATCTCTACGTTTTACTTGATTATCAAATAAAGTATTTATTGGAAGTTGTTTTTTCAAAAATATATTGTCATCTTTTAAAATAGATTTAACTTCATCTATATTAAATTTACTCATTTTGTGAATAATACATTTGCTTTCATAATTCGAATTTCCAACTAATATTATTTTCGTTCTATTATTAAATTTATTAATTAAAATAATTAACTCGCCTAACTGCATTTTTCCTGGAATATATGGATTTATAAAAATATAATCAATATCTGGATTTGTATTTAAATATTCTATTATTCCTTCCTTGTATTGAATATCGCTTGAGACAACATTTAAATTTTCATTTTTCATTTGTAAGTTTTGCTCAGGATTTCCTAAAGCAGTTAATATCTTTTTTATATTAAATACCTCCTATTAAATAATAATATTTTTTTCAAAATCTGCAGATTCTATTTTTGTTAAAATATGTTCTTTTCCTACAAACATTACACATTCTCCTCTTGTAAGAGATTTGATTTCAATTTTTTCTTTAGCTGATAGATTGGTATATTTTTCCAAAGTATTTATATTTTCTTCTTCCAAATTAAAAAATATTTTTAATTCAGAATTATTTAATAAACTTCTTCCATAAGTACCATTTTCCAAACTAAATAAATCTGAAACATCTTGCGTAATTGCAACTGCGCTTCCACCATATTTTCTTATTGTTTTAAATATTTTATAAATAAAACTTGCAACTTCTTTATTTGATGTAACACCAATTAATTGCCATATTTCATCAAGATAAATTGACTTTTTAATATTTCTATTTTTTTTTATTTTATCCCAAAAAAGTTCAATAAAAATATACATTCCATATTTTATATTTTCTTCTCCTAATTCATAAATATCTGCAATTATTAATTTATTTTCTAATTTTACATTAGTATAATTATTAAAAAATTTTAGAGAACCTTTTACAAACGGAATTAATTTTATTTTCATATCATCGTCTAGATTGTTATATAAATCTTCTAAAATCGGCATATCTTTTGTTTCCTTAAATTTTCCATTTTTATATAATGATTCATCATCAAATGTAATACCTTTTTGATTATATGTTTCAATTATTTTCTCTTCAACTTTTGCTTTTTCATTTGCTGTCATATTATCAAAAATTAGATTAAAAAATCCCATTAACTTACTTATCTTTGTTGATAAATATCCTTTCTGATTTTCCTCTAAACTTTCTTTTCTAATATCAAAAATATTTATATATGTTTCAGAACTAGGGCCTAATTTAATAATTGTACCATTTAAATTTTTAGATAAACTATCATATTCCCTTTCCGGATCAATTACATATTGTTCAATTCCAAACAGTGCTGACCTCAAAATCATTAACTTTGTAAAAAAAGATTTTCCTGAACCAGAAGTTCCAAAAATACACATATTAGAATTTTTGTATTTTTCTCTATTATATTTATCAATAAAAACAAGAGAATCATTATATATATTAGTTCCAATAAAAATGCCAGTTTCATCATAAATAGATGATGAAATAAAAGGATATGTTGCAGGAATTGAATTAGTTAAAATATTTCTTTTTGATGCATTTTTTATATCAACATTATTCTCCATAAAAGGCAAACAAGATTTAAAAGTCTGTTCTTGTCTAAAATACGCCTTTTTAGTAATCATACCATTACTTCTTAATATTCCTTCAATCCTATTTACTTTATTTTCAAGTTCTTTTTTATCTTTTGCAAAAGTTGTAATGTATGTATAAATAAAATACATTTCCTCATTATTAATTTGCATTTCTCTTCTAATATATTTTGCATCATTATAAGTAAACGCTGCAATTTCAGCATCCTGCCTAGCTTTACCAATTCTCTCCATATCAACAGAAACATTTCCAATATTATAAGTCAAATCTTTTATAACTTTATACTTATCCTGTTTTTCATAAAAAAGAGAAATATAAACATCTTCATTTGTATCAATTATATTTTTAAAAATTAAATCATTTTGTTCTCTTAAATAATCTACTACGAATAAACATTCATAATAAATTCCATCAATTTCAATATATTTGGGATTATTCAAGTTAATGTACGAAGGACTCAAATAATCCCTCCTATTAAAAACTCCTCCTAAATAACTTATAGGTATCACCTCTTTTGTTTTCCTTTAAATTTTATTAGAATTTAAAAAGGAAAATAATATCTCCTCAATTTGTTTTTCTTCTGTATATTCAGAAACTAAATTACCACATCTTGAAAGAAGATCTTTTAATTTTAAATAATTATCTTGTAAATTTTTAATTTTTAAATTTTCATCTTTTTCTGATGTTTCTTCTTTAATGATTATGTAAAAAGATTTGTTTGAAGATTTTTTACTTTTATTAAGATATGAAATATATTCAATATATTTTTTCTTAATATCCGAATAGTTATTATTTGAATTTAAAATTTTAATATTTTTACTTAAATCTTCTTTTTTACTTTGAATCAAAATTTGTAGATTAAAATTGCAACTTTTAAAAATATTAATATAAGAATTTAGAATTGCTTCTTTTTCCAAATCAGATTTTAGATTATAATTTATTGGTTTAACTTTCAATATTTTTATATAGGAGGAATCTTTCATTCTTAAAATTCCATTCTCTAAAATTCGATCATATGGAAGCCAATTTTGAACACTAGATATTTGTTCACTCTTCTTCATTCTTCTCCTTTCAATTTTCATATTAGCATGAAAAAAATGGCATGTCAATAATTTTACTAAATTTTGTCAAAATTTTCATTTACAATTTCTTTTAAAAATATTGATATTTCAACATTATTTGACATGTATGTACATTAAGATACAAAATATTTCTTTATTTTACAAATTAAAAAATAACTTAATATATTTATTTTTTTGCCCTTACCGGATTATGCTTTTATAATGTCACTCAATTCACTTTTAAAAAAGTGAATTTCGGACTACTGATCTGAAAGTATAATCATTCGCCCTTCGCTTTGCTCCGGTTTCTCGCTGCGCGGGCATGCAAAATAAATATATTAAGTTATATATAAAGAAAAAAGGATGAAATAAATTTCATCCTTTTTTTATAATGAATAAAAATCTATACATCTAGGTTTTTAACATACTTTGCATTCTTTATGATGTAATCTCTACGAGGCTCAATTTCATCGCCCATAAGAATTTTAAAAATTTCATCAGCCTTTTCAGCATCCTCAATAGTAACCTTTACAAAAATTCTATTTTTAGGATCCATAGTTGTCTCCCAAAGTTGTTCTGGATTCATCTCTCCTAAACCTTTGTATCTTTGAATAGAAACATTATCTCTACCAACTTCAGTCA
>CAYWAH010000047.1:0-7025 GCA_964456505.1 uncultured Clostridium sp.
GAGCTTAAAAGAGTTCCAAGAAAAGTAAAAAAAGAAAAGGTTCAAGAAGTACTTAAAGAAACCGGATTATCAGATGTACAAAATAAACTTATAAAAAATGTTTCAAGAGGATACAAGCAAAGAGTTAGTCTTGCAGGTGCCCTAATTGGTGACCCGGAGGTTCTAATTTTAGATGAACCAACAGTTGGATTAGATCCAAAACAAATTACAGAGATTAGAGCTCTAATTAAGAATTTAGGAAAGAAACATACAGTTATTTTAAGTTCTCATATTTTATCAGAAGTTAGTCAGATTTGTGAAAGAGTTATTATCATAAATAATGGAAATATTGTTGCAATTGTTACACCAGAAAACTTTTTGAACAAAACAAAGAACGATAATAGTATAATTATCACAGTAGAAGACTTAGAAAATAAAATGGATTCTATCAAAGAAAAAATTGTTGATGCTACTGAAATTAAATTCTTAAAGAAAAATGAAGATGCAACAAAAAGATATATTATTTCTGCTAAACCAGAAGTTGATATTAGAAAAGAAGTATTTAATGTTCTTACAGATGAAAATATTACTGTGCTTGAACTAAAAAAAGTTGAGAATTCTCTTGAAGACGCATTCCTAAATGTTATTAATAGTAGGGATGAAGAAGAAGCAAAGATTGCTAAAGAAAGAGATGAAAAACTTTCTAAGATGACAAAAAAAGAAAGAAAAAAGGCAATCAAAGAAGAAAAAGAAAAAGAATTTAATGACGAGTGGAACAGAGATAAAGAAATAGTTAAAAAAGAAAAAGAAGAATCTAAAAGAGAAAAAGCAATTAAAAAAGAAGACAAAATAGAAAAGAAAAAAGCTAAAAAAGAAAGAAAAGAAAACAAGAAAGAAATTAAGGAAAAGGGTAAAGATATAAAAAAGGATACAAATAAACCTAAAGAAGAAAAATTAAAAGACTCAAAAAAAGATAAAAATAAAAAAGAATCTAAAACTAAAAAAGGAGGTAAAAAATAATGTGGGCAGTAATAAAAAAAGAATTTAAACAATACTTCTTATCTCCAATAGGATATATTTATATTGGTGTATTTATGCTTGTATATAGCATGACATTTTATAGATACATATTTACACAACAATCAATGCTATTAAATCAAATTTATGGCTATTGGTTGATACTTATTACAGTTCCAATCATGGTTTCATTATTAACAATGAGAATGTTTGCAGAGGAAAGAAAAACAGGAACTGAACAATTACTTTTAACATCACCAACATCAATTACAAGGATTGTACTTGGCAAATTTATTGCAGCAACTTTTGTTGTACTTATTGCAAATATTGTCGCAATACTTTATGCCTTTATTTTAAAATACTTTGGTAGCCCAGATTTAAAAACATTCTTTGTTTCATTTTTAGGATTTACATTATTTATATTGGTGTTTGTTTCGTTTGGTATGTTTGCTTCAAGTTTGGTTGAGAACCAAGTTATAGCAGCAACATTATCAGTAGTATTTTTTATAGCATCAGTATTTATACCTGAAATATTTACAAAACTTGAATTCCTTTCACCAGTGAATGCCTTTGCTGGTTCATTCTTAAGTGGAACTATTTCAATATCAAGTTTAGTACTTCTTATATCATATATTGTTTTGTTTTTCATATTTACAGTTATGGTAATGCAAAGAAGAAAAATGGTTAAATAATTGAAGAAAGGAATTGAATAAAAGTGAAAAAATTCATAATGTTAATAAAAAATAAGTGGATGAAAAATGCTGCATTAACTATATTAATTGTTGTATTTTTAATAGCATGTTTTATCGCACTAAATTTATATCTTGATAAATTAGATATAACTCCTATAGATTTTACACAAGATAAAAGATATAGTATAACTGATGATACTAAAAATCAAATAAAAGATATTGAACAAAATGTAACAATTTATTTCTTTGGTTATGAAGATTCTTCTTCTGCTGTTACTATTGCAAAACAATACCAAGATGTAAATGATAAAATAAGAGTACTTAATGTTAAAGCAAGCGAAAATCCAGAATTAGCTACAAAATTTGGAGTTAGTTCAGAGTCTCAAATTATTGCTGTTACATCAAATCAAAGAAATAAAATAATAGATTCAAGTGAAACATATACTTATGATTCATCAACTGGAAAGACAATTGATATTACAGAACAAAAAATTACAAATGCTATTCTTGATGTTACAATTGAAAAGAAACCTCAAGTTTACTTCTTAACAGGACATGAAGAGGGTGGCATTACAGATGATAATACATATTTATCACAATTTATTACTAATGAAGTATATGATGTAAACTCACTTGATTTGTTAACAAGTGATATGCCAGAAGTTTGTGATGTATTAATTATATCTGATCCTAAAAAAGATTTTTCATCTGTTGAAACAGAGAAAATTAAGAACTATATTAAAAATGGTGGTAAGATTATTTGGTTACAAAACCCATACATTACAACAGTTGAAAACTATACTTCAAGTACATTCCCAAATATTAATTCTGTTCTTGCAGAATATGGAATTAGTTTTTCAAAGGGAATTGTATGTGAAGAATCTGCAGATAACGTAGTTTCAAATAGCCCAGATATTATTATTCCTGAATTAACTTACAATGAAATTGTTAAAGATATTTACACAGATGGAAAAATAATCATGATGGATGCAGGGAAAATAACAAACGAATCAGATGAAAAAATGGAAGAACTAGGAGTAACTGCTAGTGCATTTGTAAAAACATCTGATAAAGCATATTACAAAGAAAAATTTGATTCGCAAAATGGCTCATTATCAAAATCAAGTGATGATGAAACAGGCTCATTTATCTTAGGAGAAACACTTGAGAAGAAAATCAATGATGATAAAACTTCAACATTAGTTGCATATTCTAATGCTTACTTTGTAAGCAATAAAGGAATGTACATTGGAAACAATGCATATACATACCCAATATCTTTGAGAAACAATAAAGATATAATCTTAAATACAGTAGCATATCTTTCAAAGAGAGAAGATTCAATTAGAATAAGAAAAGATGTAGGATTAGTATCTTTTGATACACCAACAGAAAAACAAAATGCGATTGTTCAAATTATTGTTTTTGGAATTCCTATTTTAATTATAATAATTGGTATCATTGTTTCGATAGTTAGAAGACATAGAAAATAATTTGTAAATAAGAATCAATTTGAAAAATATTATATAATAAATATAAAAACATAGTTATATTATTTATATGCAATACTTGAAATTTAAATTAACCATAAGATGAAATACAAGGTTGAATACAAGATTGCGATAAGTCTAAATTTATATTATCAATAGAGAATGGATTAGAAATAAAATTCTACATCAATTCTCTATTGATTTTTTTATTTAAATAATATATATTAAAAATGATAATAATAAATTTGGAGGTGTAAAAATTTATGCATATTGAAAGATTACAAAACAATAAACATAAAACAAACGAGATACTTATTGCATTGACTGTAAAACTTGAAAAAGAAACTGTTACTAAAAGTGCTATATTGCCACAAGTACTTAGAAGAGGAAATAAAAAATATATAAATCAATTAGAGATGAATAAAAAATTAGAAGAAATGTATGGAGCAAATTTGACACAAGTTTCTACAAAAAATGCTGACTACATTACTATAAAATTTTATCTTCTTTCATTAGCAAATAAATATGTTCCAAGTAAAGAAAATATTGCACAATCTTCTATGAATTTATTATTTAATACAGTTTTTAATCCATTAGTTGAAAATGGTGGTTTCAAAAAAGAGTATGTTAAGCAAGAAAAAGAAAATTTAAGAAAAATAATAATGTCTAGGAAAGATGATAAGCAATCTTATGCTTATGAAAGATGCATTGAAGAAATGTTTAAGAACAAACCTTTTGGAATTGATGCCAATGGCTTGCTTGAAAAACTAGATGAAATAAATGAAAAAAATTTATATGAATATTATTTAAACGTTTTGAAAAATGCAAGAATTGATATTTATATAAATGGCGAAGATGCAAATGAAATAGTTGTACCTGAAATTGATTTTGAAAATAATGAAATTGATGTTGAAGAAAAATTTGATACTTTTGAAAATAATGAACCAAACGTTGTAAAAGAAAGTGGGAATGTTACTCAAGGCAAATTAAATATTGGACTTGAAATTGAATCAAAAAATAAATTTGCAAATTTATTATATTCTACTGTTCTTGGTGGAGGAGCAAATTCAAAATTATTTCAAAATGTGCGTGAAAAAGCAAGCCTTGCATACTATGCATCTGCAAGATATTTAAGAAGAAAAAATGTAATAATAATTGTTACAGGAATTGAACTAGAAAACTATGATAAAGCATTGAAAATAATAAAAGAGCAAATTGAAGAAACGAAAAAAGGAAATATCACAGATGAAGAATTTGAATCAGCCAAAACATTAATTATTTCCTCATTAAAAACTTTAAAAGAATCACAGACAAATGAAACAGCTTTTATATTTGATCAAAAATTATTTAATGATAATCTTACAATTGATGAATGTGAAAAACAACTAGAAAAGGTAACAAAGCAAGATGTAATTGAGGCTTCACGAGGAGTAAAAATTAATACAATTTATTTTTTGGAAAAGTAATTAATTTTTTTGAAAGGAAATGAAATGAAAGTAATCGAAAATAAAAAAATAGATGAAAAGATATACATTGAGAAACTTGAAAATGAAATGACAATTGAAGTTATCCCAAAACATAACACACAGAAAAAATACATTATATGGGGAACAAAATTTGGTTCAAATGATAATCATTTTATTGAACCAAATACGGGAAAAGAAATAAAAGTTCCTGATGGAGTTGCACATTATTTGGAACATAAAATGTTTGAACAAGAAAGCGGAGTTGATAGTTTATATACATTAATGGCGCTAGGCCTTGATGCGAATGCATACACCACAAATGATCATACAGCATATCTTTTTGGCGGAATTGATAATTTTTATGCTGGACTAGATGAACTTATGGACTACGTTCAACACCCATATTTTACTGATGAAAACGTTAACAAAGAGCGCGGAATAATTGGACAAGAAATTCAAATGTATGATAATGAACCTGAATGGAAATTATATTTGAATGCAATGAGATGTTTATATAAAAACAATCCAATTACACTTGATGTAGCAGGATCAAAAGAATCTATAAGTCATATTACAAAGGAAATATTGTATTCGTGCTACAATACTTTTTATCATCCATCAAATACAATCATGGTTATTTCAGGAGATTTCGAACCTGAAGAAATTATTGAAGAAGTAAAAAAGCGACTACTAAAAAAAGAAAAAATGGACAAAATAGAGAGAATTTACCCACCTTATGAAAATGATATAAATCAAAAGAAAATTGTTGAAACAATGAACATAAATATGCCTTTATACATGATTGGATATAGAGATTTTATGCAAGATGAAAGTGTAGTAAAAAAAGATGTTACTTTGAAATTAATATTTGATTCTCTTCTTGGAAAATGTTCTAACAAGTATCAAGAACTTTATGAAAAAGGCTTGATAATGGAAGAAATGGATGACGATTATGAGTTTTCTGACATTTATGCTCATGAAATTATTTCTGGAGAAAGCAAAAATGTTGATGAAGTTTATGAAGAAGTAACTAACACTTTGGAAAATGGAATTATAACTGAGGACGTTCTAGCCAGATCAAAGAGAAGATTATACGGTGAAATAGTATCAAGATTTGATGATGTAGAACAGATAGGGAGAGTATTCTTACAAAATGAAATTAAGGGAATTAATCCTTTTGAATATATTGATATTCTTGATGAAATTGACTTAGCCTATGCAAACAAAATTCAAAAAGAAATGCTAAAAAAAGATAAGGCAATACTTTCAACTGTAAAATAAAATTATTGCGTAAAAATAATGAATAAAAATGTCGAAAATTGCGATGAAAACTGACTTTTTCTTGCAAAATATCATTGACTTTTTTGTAATATTATGGTATTTTTTAAATGCAGGCGAAAATAAAAGTAGAAAGGATATGTCATTATGTTTGAAAAAAAAGATGAAATAAATATTTTAAGAGAAAAACTCGACAGAAGTATTATAAATGGAGATGACTATTCTAAAATATACAAATTAAGTACAAAACTTGATAAATTAGTTGCAGATTATTACAAAGATGAATACAAAAATGAAAAAATTTATCGCTGAAATTAGTAAGATTTCTATTTCATACAATTTGCAAATTTTGTAAAATATTTGTTGCAAAATAATTGACAACCTTAATTTTATGATTTATAATTAAAGTATCAATTTGTTGGGAGGATGAATTATGAAAAGTAAAACAATAACAAAAATTATTTTAGCATTTTGCCTTATAGCAACTATTGCATTAGCATTAAACACTGTGTTTGCTGATGATATTAATATCCCATCAGTTTCAACTGCTGGATATAGCAATACAGGTTTAGACACAGCTACATCTAATGTTTTAGGTATTGTTTCTTATATATGCTATGCTGGTGCAGTTATTATGCTAGTTATTTTAGGTATTAAATGGATTGCCGCAGCACCAGAAGCTAAAGCTGATATTAAAAAACAAGCAATTATTTATGTTGTAGGTGCAGCATTAGTATTTGCAGCAGGTGGAATTTTGACAATAATTAAAGCTATTTCAAAGAATACATTTACTAGTTAATTCTACATATTAACAAAACAATTATCCAAAATGAGACAAAATAAAAAATGAGCATTTTTAATGCTCATTTTTTTATTGCTAATATAAAAAATAAAAGATTCAATAAATATTACAAATATATTATTTTTATGTTAAATTTGTTGCAATAGACCACTTCTTATTATATAATAATCTAGTAAAAATAGGGGTAAAAGAACCACTGAAGTTAACATAAAGATTGAAAAAGAATGATTAAACTAAATATAAATAAAATAAAAGACCTAAATGCTGAATCAATCAAAAATGGTTCAGGTACATTAATAAA
>CAYWAH010000048.1:0-2907 GCA_964456505.1 uncultured Clostridium sp.
CTTGGAAATGATTGTTCTTTTGTGTTATTCCTTTCTCAATTCTTGTGTTTTTCATAATGTTTAACTCCATTCATTAGTTTTATCTATGTTTTAGCCTTTGTTTTTTTCAACTCAGGACTTAATAAAAAGTGATAAAATTTTCATAAATATATATAATATTTTTGTGAGATTTTGTCTATGGTTGTTTTTAGCCCTATTTTCGTTTGATTTTACGGGCTATTGGATTTAAGTTCTTTTTATCATTTGAAAGTTCTTTTTGAAAAGTTGTATCTTTTTTTCTCCAAAAACTTTCATTTTTTTCAATAATCCGTAATATTTCGACATCGTAAAAATAAAAAAATTAAAGTTGAAAATTTTTGCAACTTTATTTCTAATTTCATATAAATTTTCTATTCACAATTTTTATAATTTCATTTACAAATTTTTATTTCAACTTTTTATATTATGTGTTATGCTAATTTACTAGTTAATTTCGCTTGTTTGTATTGACAACGATTTTTAAATATTGTATAATAAGCAATGTTACAAAACAAATATGCACCACTAGCTCAGTTGGTAGAGCAGCTGACTCTTAATCAGAAGGTCCGGGGTTCGACCCCCCGGTGGTGCACCAGCACGCAAAAACGAAGCCATTTAATTGGCTTCGTTTTTTGTTTTCTCATTCTATGTAATTAAAAACTCCAAACGCATTATTTGCATTTAGAGTTTTTGATTAGTCTGTTACTTATTTATTTTTACTATTCTATATAAATTTTTCTCTTTATTTGAAATATTATGTTTGTAGTTATTACTCAATTGTTACACTTGAACTCATTCCAATTTTAATGTCTCCATCATTTACAAAATTTATAACTACTTCAAATTTACTATTGCTTGCTGTGTTTGAAACATAAGTAACATAGCCAGTATATTCTTTATCAAGAGATTTAATTTTTATTGTTGCTTTGTCTCCAACATCAACGTTTGCGACATTCTTTTCTGATACATTAACTGAAATTGATAAAGCGTTTTTGCTTTGAATTTTCACATAATTATCACTTGTTATCTGTGAACCTTCATCAGGCAAACTAATTGATGAAATATAGCAGTCATAAGGTGCTGTTAAATATGTGCCATTTGAATATTTCAAAATATTTTCGCCTTTTGAAACAAATTGATTTTCTTCAACATACACTTCTTCTAAATAATAACCTGTATGTAAATCCACGTTTTCTTCTAATGCTGATGCAACCTCCGCACTTGTAGTAACTTTTGAAGAATTAGTTTTTGTATTGTAATTTACGAAAATTCTGTAATATCTAATGTCTCCATTTTCTGCTGTAACAGTAATTAGTATCTTGTTTGTACCCTCTTTAATTCCAGTGTTTCCGGTAATTTTTACTGTTGCATCACTGTCTTCTGCTGTTGCATTTACCTCCAAATCAGAGGCGTCTGTTACAGTTGCAAAGTATGTAGAATTTTCTTTTATGAAGTCTGGACTTAATGTAATTCCTGTTATTGAAAGACTAGACAAATAATTGTTGTTTGATCCATTGTAAGTTGTTTTTGATGATGTCATTGAAGTTGATGAAGAATTTCCTGAAGTTGCTGTTCCACTAATACTTGCTGTTTGCATATTTGTACTTGAAGACATGCTCTTCATTTCACTTGTAGTGCTATCTGTTGACATGCCTTGCATTTGCATATTTCCTTGATTGTTGTTTCCTTGCATTTGTGAGTTTCCTTGTGCTTGAGAATTTTCTCCTTGCATTTGTTGTCCATTTTGTCCGTTAATTGTATTGCCTTGATTATTTTGATTTTCTTTTGTTTCTGTTCTTTCAACTTCCGTCAATGCTTCATCTTCTCCATCTTCGCCGTTTGTAATTATTTTGGTTTCAAAGTTTTCTTTTTGCAATGAATCAGAAATTGCATCTGCAAGACTATATTCATCTTCGATAATCAATATTTTCATAATAACATTCTCTTTCTTTCAACACTATTTGTATTATAACATTATTGAATTTTTGTATCAACTTTTTTCGCTCTATAATTTTTCATTATAAATATACACTCAAAACATTGAAAGTTTATTGAAGAAAGTATAAAACTTTTGTAAATTTATTTTTATTGCTTTATTATGGTTGTTTTTTATTTTATATTTTTCATATTTATTTTTTTCATTCTAGAGATAAATTTCTAGTGAATATTATAAGATTGAACGTAAACAAAAAGCACAAAATATCTTATTAGATATTTTTGTGCTTTTTATATTTTACTTTATAAATTTACCTTATTAATTTGCCCTTATGAATTTGTCTTACTAATTTAATTTATGAATTTACTTTATCAATTATTTTTCGTTTTCATTTGATTTTTTTCTTGAATAAATGGCGGTTGTTGCGTTGTCTTTTCCTCCTGGAATATATGTGTTTAAACCAGTATAATTTTCATATTTTTCTGGTAAAATTGAATCGTGGCTAATAGCTTTCTCCGTAATTTTCTTTGACAAATTTTTTATATCTGTGTTTTTGCAAACCGCCACGATGTCATCATCTGATAAACAATCTGTTACACCATCTGTAAATAAAAGTAACATATCATAATCCGAATTTTTTATTACTTTTACAAAAGGCTCTTTTAGCATATTCCTATCCATACCAATATCCTGCAACAAAATATTTGATTCTTCATCAAAACGTGATGCCTCTTTATCTGGTGTGTGCCCTTTTTCCAAATTACTTTGTGCTACTGTATCTTCTCTTGACACTTGAAATAATTTATTATCTTTTACAATATATGCTCTTGAATCACCAACGTTTGCAACTAGTGTGTCTTCTTTTCCAATGATTGCACATACTAAAGTAGACCCTCCTTGTTGCATTGTTTCCCATTGTACTAATGGTTGAAGTTCAAATTCAATTTCATTTA
>CAYWAH010000048.1:3007-6607 GCA_964456505.1 uncultured Clostridium sp.
GTAAGTCCTGTAATCATTGCATAATTTTCAGTTGAGCTATTTTTTGAATTTTTCTGTTTTGATTCTTCTGAATCTTTATCTGATTGATTTTTTGAATTGACTTGCTCAGATTTTTCTTCTTCGTTAATTAACTTGCTTCTTAAATTTTCAGTTAATATATTGCTATATACATCACTTAACTTTTTACCTTTTTTTATCTGCTCATTTAATGAATTTATCAAATCATTCATTTTATTTGTAAACTCTATAATGTCAGGATGATTTTTTTGATCAATGATGTATCCACTTTTGTCCATATTAATATATGTATATCTCAAATCTCTCATTAGCATTTTTATAGCAAGTTTTTCATTGCCTTCATATAAACGAATTTGAGAATTATGCTTTTTTAAAAATTCAAAAGTAGCATTATTTTCAAAATTCGAATAATGCGAATCATAAAATTCCTGTGGCATTAATATTATTGCATTTTTTGAAAGCTCAATTGGATTTTTAAAGCATGTATTGTTAGCAGAAATATTTTCAAAATCATCCTCTAAATGAGCTACTAATGGTTCAAAAATAATAATCTTATTTTCAAATGATTCTTCAATTCCATTTAAAGACCAAATACTCTCCTTACTTTGTTTTATACTATCTAGTCTTGCAATCATAACAATGTCTCTAATGTCCACAGGATCTCTTCTTGCTTTATCAAATGCTGAAAGGTCATTGTCTACCGATAATATCATATCTTTATCTTCGCTATCCGCTTCATAAATTTTCTTCATAAATATTCCTTTCTCTTTATTTTTATCTTAGTGTTCTCATTGCATTTAATACTGCTAAGATTGTAACTCCTACATCTGCAAAAACAGCCATCCACATATTTGCAATTCCAAATGCTGATAATATTAAAACTAGAATTTTTACAGCTATTGAAACCACTATGTTTTCTTTTGCTATCATTATTGTTTTTTTCGCAATTCTTATTGCATCTTTTAAACTTAAAATACTATCATGCATTAAAATTACACCTGCTGATTCTATTGCTGCATCTTGACCAATTCCGCCTAATGAAATTCCTATATCCGCTCTTGCAATTGATGGGCTATCATTAATTCCGTCTCCTACAAATCCAACAACGCAATCATCTTTTGATGATCTTTCATCAACATATTTTTCTTTGTCCTCTGGAAGCAACTCTCCATAATATTCATCTATTCCAAGTTTGTTTGCAATGTTTTCAACGATGTCTTTTTTATCTCCTGAAAGCATTACTGTTTTAATTTCATTTTCTTTAAAGAATTTTATTGCATCAGGCGTATCTTTCTTTATTCTATCAGATATTAAAATGTACCCACAATACTTTCCATCAACAGCGACATGTACTATTGTTCCGACTGATTTTATCTTTTTGTATTCTACATTTACTTTGTCCATTAATTTGTCGTTTCCAACATAAAACTTTTTGCCATTAACTTTTCCTTGAACTCCATAGCCTTCAATTTCTTTTATGTCAGTTACTTTGCAACCATCGTTTATGTCTTTATTTTTAGTATAGTTTGAAACAAGTGATTGTGCAATTGGATGGTTTGATTGTTTTTCAATATGTGCTACGATGTGAAGCAATTCATTCTTGTCAAAATCTTCTGAATGTACTTCTGTAACATCAAAAACTCCTTCTGTTAAAGTTCCTGTTTTATCAAAAATAATAGTGTCCATTTTTGCTATTTTTTCCAAATAGCTCGAACCTTTAAATAGAACTCCTTTTTTCGATGCACCACCTATTCCTCCAAAGAAACTCAATGGTACTGAAATAACTAATGCACAAGGGCATGAAACGATTAAGAATGTTAGTCCTCTTATTAGCCATTCAGCTACATTGCCTGTGATTATTGATGGAATTACGCTTATTGCTACTGCAAGAGCTATTACGATTGGTGTATAAACTTTTGAAAATCTTGTAATAAATTTTTCTGATTTTGATTTTTTGCTAGATGCATTTTTTACTAAATCTATTATTCTACTTGCCGTAGAGTTTTCAAATGTTTTTGTTACTTGTACTTTTAGTGTTCCGTTTTTATTTATGAAACCTGAATACAATTCATCATTTACTTTTACTTTTCTTGGGACTGACTCTCCTGTAATTGCAAGTGTATTTACTGAAGATGTTCCTTCTATTATTATTCCATCAAGCGGAACTTTTTCGCCTGGTTTTACTATTATGATGTCCCCAATTTTTACTGTATCTGGAGAAACTTTTTCTTCTTTACCATCTTTTAAAATATTTGCATAATCTGGTCTAATATCCATAAGTGATTTTATTTCCGCTTCGGTTTTTCCATCAGCAATTATTTCAAATAGTTCTCCTACTTGATAGAATAGAATTACAAATATTCCTTCTGTATACATTGTTTCTGTATTTGGCAAAAATCCTATTAACATTGCACCTGCCGAAGCAATTATCATTAGAACATTTTCGTTGAAAATATCGCCATCATGGATTTTTTCTATTCCCTCTTTCATTGTGTCATTTGCAGCAACAATGTATGAAATTAAGTATATAAAAAACATTATTGTGTTATTTAGGTTTGTCAATTTGTCAATCAATATTGCTATTACAAATAAAATTGAACTGATTACTATTTGTAGCATTTTTTCTTTCTTCTCTGTCATACACTCTCCTTTGTTTTTTCCTTTACTTTTGGTCTCAATTCTTTAAAATTTTCATTTTTTCTTTCTTATTTTTTTTTATCTTTCTTTATATTTTGTTTTATTTTTTATTCTGTTTTTTCTTGCATTTGCTCCTTTAAAAATTTTAAATTATTATACCATTTGAAATATGTTTTTACAATTCATTTTTATCTAAAAATTAAATTACTTTTATAGAAAAATGTTACTTTTAAATATATAAATAATTTGAGATTTATTTTCTTAAAGTATTGAATTTTGGATATTCCTATGGTACAATACAAATGTTCGTATAAAAATATATTTAGTGATGACGAATTAGATAAAAATTCAGTTATCGAGGAATTCTCGGTAACTAAAGGAAGATTGAAATTGAATAATTTTTATATTAAAAGGAGGAAATGGTTTTATGAATGAAATAAAAATTAATGGAATATACAAACATTTTAAAGGAGATTATTATTTGGTTGTTGATTTTGCAACTTATAGTGAAACAAAAGAAAAATATGTTGTATATAGAGCATTGTATGGTGATTCAAGTTTATATATTAGACCTTATGATATGTTTGCTTCAGAAGTTGACCATAAAAAATATCCAAATGTAAAGCAAAAATATAGATTCGAATTGCAAGATATAAAGAGTGTAAAAGATAACTTTAAAGGATAGAATTTTTTTGACTTTCAAATACATTTCGTATGTATTATGTATTTGAAAAGTAAAAATGAAAATGGAAATTGATGAAATAACTTAAATGAACTATTTTCAAAATGGAAATAACTCAAAATTATAAATATAAAAAACAGGCTATTGCAAAAACGAAATAACCTGTAATTATTATCAAAAAAATATAAAAATATATTTTAAATTTAGTAAAATTATGGTATAATTTAAATAGTTTATAAAAAAGAGAGGTGTATTGATATGCA
>CAYWAH010000049.1:0-6360 GCA_964456505.1 uncultured Clostridium sp.
GTTTGTGGGTTTCTTCCTTTTCTTGCTGCTCTCTTTCTTACTTCAAAAGATCCAAATCCAACTAATTGAACTTTTTCGCCTTTCTTTAATCCTTCTTTTACTGAGTCAACAAAAGCATTTAAATATCTTTCTGCATTAGCTTTTGTATCTCCTGTTTTTTCTGCCATTGATGCAACTAATTCGTTCTTGTTCATTATTTACCTCCTAATATGTTTCATTTGTTTGTAGACTTATCTGCTACTATTAAATTTATTCAACATTTTTTTACAAATTCCTTCTTTTTTCTTCAACTTTTGTTTATTATAATTTTCTTTATTTAACTTTGCATTATGATTTTAATTTGATTTTCTTTTTATTTATCTTTATCTATTCTCTCTTTTATTTATTTTTTTATCTAGTTCTTCCTTATCTTTATTAAATTTGCTATTTGGCTGACTTTTATTATTCCTAAAGCAATTACAAGGATTCCATAAGCAATTCCTCCAACTGCTAATGAGCAAATTAGTGATACCGCACTGCTTACATGTACTTCAATTAAATTGTATGTAATTTCTGAAAGAGCAACAAATACAACATTTATTGCAAGTGGCTTTATTAAAACGAATGGCGATATTTTTATGTCTTTCAAAACTTCCTTTGTTGTTAAAATGCAAATTATTATATGACAAACTGTTGTTGCTAATGCTGCTCCATTTGTACCTCCAATAAACAAATTTGTTTTTGAAATTAGTATGTAGTTTAATGCTATTTTAACTAAAGTGCCTATTAGTACTGCCTTTATTATTGCTTTGGTTTTGCCCATTCCATTTAATATCGTGTTTGACATTTGTTCAATGCAAACTATCATTATTTGCAATGAATTTATCTTTAATATTGTTGCTCCATCTGGTGCATTTGGAAACAAGAAATGCAATAATTGGTCTCCAAAAAATATATATGTAAACATTACTGGTAGAAAAAGTGCAAGTTCAAATTGCAATGTTTTTTCTACCTTTCCCCTTTGACTATCATAGTTTCCTTTTGCCGATGCGATTGCTGGCAGAATTGCACTTGATATTGCTACGTTAAACGACAATGGAAAATTTACAAGAGCATCTGCCTTTCCACTTAAAATTCCATACTGCTTCTTGGCTTCTTCATAGCCTATTATATTTTTTAATTTGCTGACAATTGAAATTGAATCTATGTTTTTTGAAATAGTTAAAATTATCGCAGTAAGTGAAAGTGGTATTGACATAGAGAGTACATTTACCGCAATACGTTTAGCCGATATTTTTTCTGTTTTTATGCTGTTATTGACTTCGTATTTTATATCTGGATATTCTTTTATGAATTGATTTAATAAAGTTGCTGCTTCAAAAATATTTCCTATTGTTAGTGCTAAATTATTTAGTGCTGCCATTATTTCTGTATTCGATTTTTTCAAGATGAAAATTGAAAGTTCTATCATAATAATTGTTGAAAACGTTTTGGCGATTTGGTCTCTGGCTTGTGCTTTTCCTGTTATTTTTATGCTTTTTCTTCCGATGAAGTATCCTC
This sequence comes from uncultured Clostridium sp., assembly GCA_964456505.1. Classification (GTDB taxonomy): domain Bacteria; phylum Bacillota; class Clostridia; order TANB77; family CAG-508; genus CAG-793. Next base: position 1,540 of record CAYWAH010000049.1, read on the forward strand.
TAAAAACTGAAATAACAGACGTGAGAAAAATAGATGGCGCAAGTGTTAAAATTGAAAGCTCACTTTCCGCAATATGTAAGTAATTTGTGGATAACCTTTTGGCAAACACTATTAAAAAATAAGTTCCTAACATTCCAATAACCGAAAATATTACAAGTGAAACTTTGAAAATTCTGAATGCTCCTTTGTGATCTCCTATTGAACTTCTTTCTGCTACTAGTTTTGATATTGCATTTGGAATACCTATTGCTGTAAAACTTAACATTAATGCAAACACTTGAAAAGCGCCTTGTGATATTGCGTTTCCTTCATCGCCAAAGCCTGGTTTATTCGTAATATATAGTTTGTAGATTAGCCCTAAAGATTTTATTACAACCTCTGAAAGTATCATCGCAAATACACTTTCAGAGAATGTTTCTTTCATATTATTTTTGCTCATATTAAACCTTTCTTTTGAATTGTATGAATTTGATTTTGTTTTAGAATAAAATTTTATTTTAGAAAGTAGATTAATATGTTAACTTTTTTGTACAAAATTGGCAAAATCTCTTGTAGTTTTGTCGATTTTGTGGCATAATATAGAGTGTGAAAGGAAATATGTTATGAAGGCTTTAGACAAATTTTTGAAAGTGCTCAAAACTGATCGTAATACTTTTTTTGCATACATATTGATGTTGTGTTCAGTGTATGTAATTGTTGATAGAGTTTGCGAGTTTCTACTTATATTGATTACTGGCGTTGCTTCAGAATATTGGGGACCTATACATTATACTATAGCATTTGCATTTCCGGTATTTGCTTTTCTATTTGGAATGAGTTCTAAGTTTATCAAAGGCGATACCGATAAGCATAAAATGTTTAATATATATTGTATATCCTTATATATATTAGCAATTTGCATGGTAACAGAATGGATAAATAAATTTATTTGGATGGGATTAATTTCTCTTCCTGGATATTCATTTATAATACATAATTTAGCTTACTTGGTTCATCCTGCTTTATCTTCACTTGCAATTGTATTACCTTTAACAACAGGAAAAGCATTGTTCGACAAATTATATAAAGGTGTAAACGATTCTAAAATTTATCTAGATTCAATCACTGATTATGGTGGAATAAGTTTGTCAGACAAGTCTAAAGGTTGGGGACCATACACTAGTGAAATAGTAGTTGGTACAGATACCGTAGATAAACATCCAGTAAAATTGCCTGAATCAAAGAGATTTGAATCAACACTTGTTGTTGGTATTTCAGGTTCTGGTAAAACAACATTAATTTTTGAGCCATGGGTTGCTCAAGATATAAATAGAAAATTCTTCTTTAGAGAAACATCAAAAGTACTTGCTATATCTGCTTTGAAGGCTGGTATTGCAACACTAGATGCCCCTTATGATAATGATTATATTAATAGTAATTTTACTTTGAATATGCTTGTTCCAGTTCAAAATAAAATGGCTTTGTATAAAGAGTACTTTAAAAACTTAATATTGGCTGAACAAAATTCTAAATTTATTTACAAGAATTTAGGTATTACATATATGGCACCTGATTATGAAACAATTGAAAAGGTTAAAAATATTTGTGATAATTTTGAAATGCCATATTATATGATAGATCCTGACAATAAAGATTCTATCGGATTAAATCCATTCTCATTTGATGATCCAGTGCAAACTGCTTTATCAATTTCAACAGTATTGAAGGGATTTTATTCTGATAAGAATCCAGATTCTGAAGTTGCTTACAGAGAGAATTTATCAAATCAAATTATTGAGAACTTATCTATTTTATTAAAAGTTGCATATCCAAAATTGAATAGTGGTAAATTGCCAAACATAAACGATATGCTAAAATTATTAAATGATTTTGACTTGATTGAAAAAATGTGCAAGATACTTGAACAAGATCCAGAACTTTCTGAAAAATATGAAAATCAAATTTCTTATTTCAAGAAAAATTTCTATGCTGGAAGTCCTAATAGAAGTGAAATGGAAAAACTTGTATCATTCCCTGAAACTCAACTTGATACATTGCTTAGATATCCTGGAGTTAAGAGAATACTTTGCAATAGAACAAACAATTTGAATTTTGATGATGTACTTAAAAATGGAGATATTTGCTTAGTCTGCACAAGACGTGGAGATTTAGGCGAAAATGCTCACAAAGCATTTGGTCTATTCTGTTTACTACTTATGCAATTCTCAATACTACGTAGACCAGGAAATGAAAATACTAGAATTTCTCATTTCTTATATATCGATGAGTTCCCTGATTTCATTTGTCCTGCTACAGAATCTTTGTTTACAGTTTATAGAAAGTATAGAATTGGTACTGTAGTATCAGCACAAAACTTATCACAGATTACTGCAAAGGGAGAAAAACTTGGAAATACAATTATTGCAAATTGTTCAAATAAAATTGTATTTGGTAACAACTCTCCTGAAGATAATGATTGGTGGCAAAAGGAACTTGGTACAAAGAAAGAGTGGACAGTTAACAATGATGCTTATGATTTCAAAGAAGATAAGTATAAAGGTTCTGGTTCTGCTAAGATGGAATTCAAAGATAAATTCCAAGCTGGTAAAATTCAATCATTACAATTCAAACAAGGATTTTACAAGATTAGAACTCTTAATGGTAAGTTCCAAAATGGTATTGCAAATTTAGATTTCTTACCATCGAAATATAATGAAAAGCAAAAAGTTAAGAAATTCCAATTTGATTCATTCTCAAATGGTATAACAGAAGAAAGAGAAAAAGAATATGACAATATGAAGTTTGGCAAAAAAGGTAGAAATTTATCTTATGCTCACTTTACTTCAGAGAATGAAGATGATGGTCCTATCAAACTTGATAGCTCAGATTTGAATTTTGATATCAACAATGATGATGCTGTAACATTTACATTTAAAAAAAATAAGAAACAATAGAGTTTTAAAATATTAGTATAAAAAATCAGGCTTTATAAAAGCCTGATTTTTTAGTTATTATAACTAGTTACCTTAAACTAATTATTTACGTTTGTAATTTTAAATTTATATATATAATTTTATATATAAATTGCAAAAATAAAATTGATAATATCAGCAATATTTTTTCTTTTCATTATATGTTATAGCATCACTTTTGAATTAATCGCAATATAATTCTACTTTTTTGTCTTTTAAACTTTTTTGTACATCTATTACCCTTTGATTTGATGAACCTCTCCACTTTAATAATGGATTGTGTAAATCATCTACATATTGACCATCTACTAATACATCAATGTATTTTAATGTATCTGTTTGTTTGCTTAAGTAGTTTTCCCAAGTAAATCCAGACCATACCCATACATCCTTTTCAGGATATTTTTCTTTGAATGCCTTAGCTATTGTTCTTGTTGCTTCTAGATTCTTTGGATGCATTGGCTCTCCGCCCAAAATTGAAAGTCCTTTTACGTTTTCATTATCTCCAAGTTCTATAATTGAATCAATTACTTCTGGTGTTAACTCTTTTCCTCCGTTGAAATCATGTGTTTCTGGATTGAAGCAGTTTTTGCAGTTAAATTCACAACCTTGTAAAAATACTGATACTCTTACTCCTGGTCCATCTGATATATCCATTTTTCTAATTTTATTGTATCTCATTTTGTTCTTGCTATTTAATAATTTGAATTTTATTATTAAATAACTTTGCCCCTTTCTTTATAAATATTTTTGTTATAAATTTTTTCTTTATAATTTGTAAATTTTTAATAAGCTTTTTTATAATATATTTTTATTAAATATAGATTGAATTTACCCTATTACTTAATTTTTTATATGCTATTTATAATATATTTTAATATTTCAATAAATAAGAGGCATCTAAAATGCCTCTTACCAAGTTTATTATTTTAAACTCATAACTTCTTTGCTAATTTATTTTAACATTATGCGTTTACTTTTTCTGGTTTATTTTCGTTTTTGTGTTTGCAGCATTCACTATCATCAAAATCTTTATTATCAATGTGTAATACTCTCTCTTTAATTTCTTGTGTTCTTCCTTTGTTCCAGAAGTTTGTACCTATGTAACCACATGTACGTCTTGCAACATTTAATGTTCTGTGATCTCTGTTACCGCAATTTGGGCAATACCATTCAAGATTGTCATCAATTAAAATCTCTCCTGTATAACCACATTTTTGGCAATAATCTGATTTTGTATTTAGTTCAGCATACATAATATTGTTATAAATGAATTCTATTAATTGCTCTACAACGTCAATGTTGTTTTGTAGATTTGGTGTTTCAACATAACTAACTGCACCACCTGGGCTTAATCTTTGGAATTCACTTTCAATCTTTAATTTGCTGAATGCATCAATTTCTTCAAATACAGGAACGTGATAAGAATTTGTAATGTAATTTTTATCTGTAATTCCATCAACTGTACCAAATCTCTTTCTCAAGCATTTTGCAAATTTATATGTTGTTGATTCAATTGGTGTACCATATAGTGAATAATCAATGTCTTCTGCAGCTTTCCACTCTGCACATTTATCATTCATGTGTTGCATAACTTCAAGACCAAATTTTTCGCCTTCTCCATGGTCTGTATGTGAATGACCTGTCATGTATTTAACGCATTCATATAGTCCTGCATATCCTAGAGAAATTGTAGAATAACCACCATGTAGTAATGGCTCAATGCTTTCTCCTGGTTTTAATCTTGCGAATGCCCCGTGTTGCCATAGTATTGGAGCAACATCTGATGTAACATGTGATAATCTTTCATGTCTTGCTTGTAATGCTCTATGGCATAATTCAAGTCTTTCATCAAATATTTTCCAAAATT
>CAYWAH010000050.1:0-5716 GCA_964456505.1 uncultured Clostridium sp.
GCAAGTTCAATAGCTTTCATATTTCCTTCAATTACTTCAGGCTTTTTAGCAAATTTATGCTTAAATGAACCCTCCATATCTTTGATAAAATCTTCATCAGACATGATTCCGCTAACTTTTACAATAGCAGCAAGCATAGGTGTATTTGGGAAATACTTACCTAAGGTTTCCATAGATATTTTTCTTGCATCAATAGTATAGACTGCACCTTCATATCCTTTAAGTACAGATTTTAAATAATCTGCTGATTTTGTGGTGTTAATTACTATTGCACCAGAGTTTTTTAAACCTGCTGTAACATTGACAGATTCTAATAATGTATCATCTACTACAACTACATAATCTGGTTCATAAATATTGCTGTGAATTGTAATAGGGTTGTCACTAATGCGGTTATATGCAGTAATTGGTGCTCCCATTCTTTCGGGTCCATATTCAGGGAATCCTTGAATATATTTTCCTGTATTAAATGCCGCATCAGCAAGTAGCAATGAAGCTGTTTTAGCACCTTGACCGCCTCTACCATGCCATCTTATTTCTATTAAGTTACTCATAATAATTTGGCCTCCTTTGTTTAAATTTTATACTAAAAGTATATTATTCTTTATGAAAAAAGTCAAGGGATTTAAAGGACATATTTTTGATAATATTAATAGATCTAATAGCGGTTTGAAAATACAATAAAAGTTATGTAAAGTGTAATATTACTAGTTGACAAAATAACTCTTTTTGTGATATAATAGCTAGGTGAATTTTGTGAGAAAGGAAGAAAAAAATGAATAACAAAAAAATAAGAAATATAGCAATAATTGCACACGTAGATCATGGAAAAACAACACTTGTTGATAGTTTGTTGAAACAAAGCCATGTTTTTAGAGAAAATGAACAAGTAGAAGAAAGAGTAATGGATTCAAACGATTTAGAAAAAGAAAGAGGAATTACAATTCTTTCTAAAAATACATCTGTTATGTATAATGATATTAAAATAAATATCGTAGATACACCTGGACACGCAGATTTTGGAGGAGAAGTAGAAAGAGTTTTAAAAACTGTTGATGGTGTTTTACTTTTAGTAGATAGCTTTGAAGGCGCTATGCCTCAAACTAGAGAAGTTTTGAAAAAGGCATTAGCATTAGATTTAAAACCAATAGTTGTAATTAACAAAATAGATAGACCAGGAGCTAGACCAGAAAAAGTTGTAGATGAAGTAATTGAACTATTTATAGAGCTTGATGCTACAGATGAGCAATTAGATTTCCCTGTAGTTTATGCTTCAGCTAAAAATGGAATTTCTAAATTAAATATGTCTGATGAAGATAGTGATATGACTCCACTTTTTGAAACAATTATAAAAACAATAGAAGCACCAAATTGTGATGAAGATGGACCTGCTCAAATGCTTGTATCTAACATAGATTATGATGATTATGTTGGAAGAATTGCTGTAGGAAGAATAGAACGTGGAGAATTTAAACCAGGTATGAATGTTACAATTTGCAAAGAAGATAAAAACGAAACAGGAAAAATAGCTAAAGTATATACTCATGTAGGTTTAAAAAAGGTAGAAGTTGAAAGTGCAAAAGCAGGAGATATTATCGAAGTTGCAGGACTTTCTAATATTAGCATTGGAGATACAATTTGTGATCCTGAACATATAGAAAAAATTCCATTTGTAAATATAGATGAACCAACAGTTTCTATGACATTTAGTGTTAATAATGGACCATTTGCAGGAAAAGAAGGAGAATTTGTTACATCTCGTCACATTAGAGATAGATTATTCAAAGAACTTGAAAGAAATGTTTCATTAAGAGTAAAAGAAGGAGAAACACCAGATTCTTTTGAAGTATCAGGTAGAGGTGAACTTCATTTAGCAGTACTTATTGAAACAATGAGAAGAGAAGGATTTGAGCTATTAGTTTCTCGTCCAAAAGTTATTATAAAAGAAATAGATGGAGTTAAATGTGAACCAATAGAGACATTAGTTGTAAATGTACCAGATGATTCAGTAGGAACAGTTATTGAAAAATTAGGTAGAAGAAAAGGTGAAATGGTAAACATGGAGCCAGCAGAAGCAGGACATACAAAAATTGAATTTAACATTCCAGCAAGAGGATTAATAGGATATAGAACAGAATTCTTAACAGATACAAAAGGTGAAGGAACAATGGCAACTATGTTTAAAGGATATGAACCATTTAAAGGTGATGTTGTAGCACGTGTTAGAGGAACAATAGTTGCTTTTGAAGCAGGAAAATCAATTACATACGGATTATACAATGCACAAGAAAAAGGTGATTTATTCATAGGACCTGGTGTAGATGTTTATGAAGGAATGATTGTTGGACTAAACTCAAGAGGAGAAGATTTAGCTGTTAATGTATGTAAAGAAAAACATTTAACAAATACTAGAGCCTCTGGTTCTGATGATGCTTTACGTTTGGTTCCACCAATGCAAATGTCTTTAGAAAAAGCAATTGAATTTATTCAAGATGATGAACTTGTAGAAGTTACTCCAAAATCAATCAGACTTAGAAAGAAAATTTTAGATAATAAAGAAAGAGAGAGAATGGCTAGAAGAGGACAGGCTTAAGAAAGGGGAAAATAAATGAAAAAAGGACATGGATTAACAATTTATTCTAAGAGTGATTCAAATTTTGGAAAAAAAGGTGCAAATATTGCTAGAAGATGGTCAGATGTTACATATAGTATTATAGAAAATGAAAGATCAAAAGCTTTGAATCCGCCAAAAAAACAATTTGGACCACGTATAACAATTATTAACTATATTAAATTTATGAAAGAGATGGGCGGAATTGACGTTACTGATGAAAATATAATAGAACATATGAAAAAAATATTTCCAAAACTTGATAGAGAATATATACAAACACTTATAGATCAAATAAGAAGACAAGAAGAACAGAATGATAAAAGAAATAGTGGAAAAGAGAGATAACTTTAAGGGGAGAGCTAAATGAATAATCTTAATGAAGAACGTTTGGAAAAAATAAAACAAAAAGCAATAGAAAATCATATTCCAATTATTATGGATGACACCTTAGAAGTAATTGCAAAATATTTGAAAGAAAATAAACCTAAAAAAATCTTAGAAATTGGTACAGCAGTTGGTTATTCTGCAATTTGCTTTTCTCAGTATTTAGCTGAAAATGGAAAAATAGATACAATTGAACGTGATGAAGAAAGAATAATCGAAGCTAAAAAAAATATAAAAGAAATGAAACTAGAAGATGTAATTAACATTTATGAAGGTGATGCTGTAGAAATTCTTCCAACATTAAAAGATAAATATGATATGGTATTTATTGATGCAGCAAAAGGAAAATATCCATTTTTTTTAAAAGAAGCATTGCGAATGTTAAATAAGGACGGAATAATTTTTGCAGATAATATTTTATATAAAGGTTATGTTATGAGTGATTATAATAAACATAAACAACGTACAGCCGTTAGGAATTTAAGAGAATACATAAAAGAAGTTACAGAAAATGAAAATCTTGAAACAGAGATTTTGGAAGTAGGAGACGGACTTGCAATAACAAAATTTAAATAATCAGAAATTTAAGCTAAAATAATATAAAAAAGAAGAACCCCCTAGAAGTATCTAGGGGGTTTTGAAAGGTCTTTAGTCTACATCATCACTTACAAGAGTGCTTGAAATTCTCCGGTTAAAGAGAGATTTCGCGTGATGAATACCATCAATGTCGTCGTCACTAGAATTATAGCTGGTAAAACCAACTATATTGACTTTTGAAAAGTCATCTATAGTGAAAACTTTCTTGATTGAATCATCAATTTGCTCTTTGTAAAGCGTGTATTTTGAGCTACCATTAACAGCTTCTTGATGCATTCGATTCGTTCTAAACTGAAGTTCAAATTCAGCTCCAGGTAGAATAGATGAATACACCTCAATCATTAGAACGAAGTGCAATGATTGATAGCCATTTGGCTTAGGGTTGGTAATGTAGTCTTTTTTTCGATCTACCTTAAAAGGAATACTTAAAATATAAGAAATCCTTTGTTTAGTAAAATCGTCAAGGTTACTTTTAGTAATCCAATCTGAAAACTCACGACAATCTTTACGATTGCTTTTTGTCAATATATTTACAACATATTGGCAAAAAAACCGGAGTTTTTGAGTCTCAATGGAATCATCTTCAGAATCATTATTTAAAACAATGCCTCTGATTCCAAATCTGTCGTGAACTTCTCCTTTTTTAAGAAACTTTGTAAGTTCACTTTCCAAAGCTTTCCGCCGAGCCATGATATTGATATCAATATTAAGTCTATGATGTTTATTAGCCCAGATAGCTATGTACATCATCACGAAAACTATATCAGATACCATTGTGGTAAGCGGAAAAGTAATCTGCCTAACCCTAATAGATGTTTCAAGGTTCCTGATTAGAATGTCAAAATCATCAGAATCTTCATCAGGAACATTATAATAAGATAGCTTATCAAGAAGTTCCCGAAGAATGTCGATGATATTTGAAGTTTTTGGAGTTCCAGCTACCTCATTGTAAGCAGCATGTAAAAAATCGAGAGTTTGTTGTGTCATAATATCGTCCTTTCTATAAAATTGGCAAAATTACCCTTCACTTTATTATACTACAAAATTTTAAAAAAGTCTAGTAATGCAAGGTTTTCTGTGATATAATAGTGCATATAAAAATGAAAAAAGGAGAATTAAAAATGAAAAAAATAGAATTATTAGCCCCAGCGGGGTCATTAGAAAAAGCAAAAACAGCATTTAGATATGGAGCAGATGCAGTATATTGTGGAACTTCATCACTTTCGCTTCGAACGAGAGCAGATATGCAAGATGATGATTTATTTCAAACAATAGAATATGCACATAGCATAGGTAAAAAGATATATGTTACTCTTAACATATTTGCATGGGATGAAAAATATCCCGAAATAATAGAAATGTGCAAAAGATTAAGTCAAGCAAAACCTGATGGAATAATAGCTGCAGACCCAGGTGTAATAGAAGTTATAAAAAAATATGCTCCAGGAATTGCAATAAATGTAAGTACACAATCAAATTTAGTAAGTTTAGAAGCATGCAAGTTTTGGTATAATAATGGTGCAAAAAGAATGATAATGGCAAGAGAACTTAATAAAGAACAAATTAGATATATAATGGAAAACAAGCCAGAAGGTATGGAGGTAGAAATCTTTATTCATGGAGCAATATGTTTTTCTTATTCTGGAAGATGTTTTTTAAGTGACTTTTTAGCAAATGGTAGAAGTGCAAATTTAGGAGATTGTGCACAAAGCTGTAGATGGTCATATAATCTTTATGCAGAAGAGAAAAATAATCCAGGACCATTAATGCCAATAGAGATGGACGAAAATAGTACAAGCATATTTTCATCTAAAGACTTATGCTTAATTAGAGAAATACCTGAAATAATCGATATGGGAATAGATAGTGTAAAAATAGAAGGAAGACTTAAAACAGAATATTATTTAGCAAGTATAATAAACATATATAGAAATGCTATTGATGATTATTATGAAAATCCTGAAAAATTTAAGCAAAATCTTGAAAAATATATTAAAGAAATTGAAAAGGTAAAAACTAGAGGACTTACAACATTTTATTTTAATGATAGACACAACAAAGACATACAAGAATATGAAGGAAAACAATATAATACAAATTATGAATTTGGTGGTAAAGTAT
>CAYWAH010000051.1:0-5283 GCA_964456505.1 uncultured Clostridium sp.
TGGTGAAAAGAAATGAGCGAAAATAAAGGAATATTTAATTTTAAAAAACTAAATATAAAAAACAAAAATGAATTGAATAAAGAAGATGAAATAAACAACGATGCAAGTAGTTCAAAAAAAACGAAATCATCTAAAGAATATGCAAAAAAAGTAACCGATGCAGAAAAAAACAATTCGAAAAATGCTATGGAAAAAGATGCTTCCGAAAATTCAAAAGCAGATAAAAAGGAAAGAATAATCAAAGAAGGATATAATCTTTTTACAAACAAGGGAATTGTTAAAACCTCAATTCAAGATATTGTTGATAGAGCAAATGTTGCAAAGGGTACATTCTATTTATACTTTAAAGACAAGTATGAATTGCGTGATTATTTAATTATTCGTGAATCGCAAAAACTTTTTGATGAAGCGTTAAGCGAATTAAAGAAAACAGAGTTAGAAGTTTTTACAGAACAAATTATTTTTATCATTGATTATGTAATTGATGTATTAACAAAAAATCAATTATTGCTAAAGTTGATTGAAAAGGATTTGGGATGGGGTGTATTCAACAAAGCAATTATGCAAGTATACACAAAACCAAATGAGGATGGAGAAAAAACTCAAATCTATAATATGTTTATGGATGGAGTAAAAGCTAACAATATAAAATTAAAAAATCCAGAGGCTACGCTTTATATGATTGTTGAATTATCAAGTAGTACATGCTTTAATAGCATACTATATAAAAAGCCTCTACCAATCAAAGAATTCAAACCAATACTATATGATGAAATAAGAAAAATGATAGGCGAAGAAAGCAGATAGAACAATTAATATCCCAAAATGTAGAATAAAAATTTATAATGTTATATAAAATTATTTCATGTATAAATTTGTCAAAAAATGTAAAAAACTTTTTTGATTTTTTATATATAAGATATTGAAAAAATGCATTATACATGATATAAATACAATGAAAGAGCTAGTTATGCAATAAACAAAAATAAAGATTTTTAGAAAGGAAGAAAAACATGACTAATAAAAATCAAGAATTATATAGTTTTGAGAAAATACTTCCAAAAGAAAGCGATGATCCAGTAGTAAGACGTAAGAAACTTTTAAAAATAAAAAAAGATTTTGAAGACTTAGAAATAAAAAGTGAGGAAGATTTGGCAAAACGTATTGATGAAAGTATTAAAGAATATAACGAGGGAAAATATTATACAATAGAAGAAGTAGAAAAAGAAATTGATGGGCTTTTAGGAATGTAAGCATGAAGTATTATTCTATTTATTTTTCAACTAAAGCAAAAAACGATTTATTTAAAATAGTTAATTATATTAAATTTACTTTAGAGGAACCAACTATTGCTGAAAAATATTATAAATTGATAATAGCTGAAATAAATACATTAAATATTTTTCCAAAAAGATTTGCTATAATAGATAGTGATAATTTCAGAGGAAAAGAGGTAAGAAAAATAAATATAAAAAATTTTATTGCGTTGTATAGAGTAGATGAGAAAAATTCTATTGTAATAATTGACTCAATTATATATGGTAGATTTAATTGGAAAAAAATTAAATGAAAAAGAATATATAATAAAAATTACAACATGTCGAATTACTACGAAATAAAGGGAAAAGAAGAAAATAAAAAATATAATATTACAAAAGATTACAAAATTTTTCGTGAACTGTTAACAGAAATAAAATTACCGGGTATTTCAAATAACCGTAGGTAAAAAACAAAATTTTATCGTAATATAAAAAAAGCACTATTGAATATGATAGTGCTTTTTTATTATTATATAAATATATAAATAGCCTTTGAGATTATATATTATTTATTAATAATAAAATCAAAGAACAAACAAATGACAAAAGAAAAATTTTAGAGGAGCAAAAGTGAAAAGCAACAAGAAACAAAAGGCACAGAAAAAGCAAAAATTGCAAAATATGCAAAGAATGCAAAAGATGCCAAAGACGACAAATAACTTAATAACAAAAATCAAAAATGTTGCCGTGGTAACAATCACAAGCATAGCAATAGTTAACACTATGCTTATTAGTGCTACTAAAATTGCTCGTGCAAAAAATCCTTCAATTAGCATTCCAACAGCACCAAAATTTGTATTAAGCAAAATGGTACAAAGTATTGAAAATATAGGGAAAAATAATATAGAAGAAACTGCCTCTTCTGAAAGCAATTCTGAGAATGCAGTTGCAACTACAGGAAATAGCACAGAAAGAAGCACAACAAGTGCCATTTCAAGTAGTTTGCTTTCAAAGGTTAGCAAATCAAATGTAATAAGAAGAGCCTCAAGCAATACAGAGAGTACTGCTTATTTGTCATCAATAAAAATTGATGGAAATGAATTGACAGGATTTTCATCAACCAAATTTGATTATGAGGAAACTGTAACAAATACAGACAATGTGTTAACCATCGAAAGAATAAATACAAATGAGCAAGTAGATGTTAGTGAAGCATACGATGTAAGTACAAAAATTAAAACGTTGACAATAACAGTAACATCAGCAAATGGCTCAAATTCTGCAACATATACGGTAAAAATTATAAATTCATCAGTAACAACATATATTCCAACAACATTTGATGATGATAAATATATGAGTAAAAAAGACAATGATAGTATCATCGGAAAAATAAAGAATATAAATGAATCTGGAAATACTACAATTACAGTAAATGGAATAGATGGAGATGGTAACAGTGAAGAAAAAAGTTATGACCTTGATGTAATTGTTTACAATGGAGATTTAACTTTAGATGGAACAACTACCGTTACAGGTGCAACATTATCAAGTAATGTTTATGAATTTGGTAATACAAATGATTGCGCTACATCTTCATCATATGCAACAAGAATGGTTGTATTAAAAGTAAATGGCGATTTAACAATAAATAGCGGTGTAACTTTAACCTCTGTAAAAAATGCCTCAGGTTATGGTGGACCAAAAGGAATGACAATATATTGCACTGGTACAGTAACCAATAATGGAACAATTTCAATGACTGCAAGAGGGGCAAAAGCAGTTGGAGAGAATGTTTACTTATGGAAAAATGAAGATGGAAGCTTTGAATATGTTCCAGCTGTAGGTGGAAAAAAGGTAACAACTTCTGGTGAATCTGTAGCAGGTACAGATGGTGTATGTAGACAAACAGGCGGTGGAGGAACCGGATATATTGAGTATTGCTTTGGTGGTAGAGGAGGAGCATCATCTTCTGGAACATCTTATTCTGGTGGATCTGGTGGTGGAGGAACCACTAGAAGTACTGCTGGTAATGCTAGCGAATATGGAGGCTCTGGTGGATATGGTAAACAATGGGATGTTTACACTGCTGGAGGAGGAGCTGGAAATCCAGGCGGTGGAGGAAATTATAGAGGTTCAAATGGAACCGGAGGACTATTAAATATTTATGCAACATCATTAAATAATAATAATACAATAACTTCAAATGGTTCAACAGCCGGGAGTGGTTATACGCCGGGAGGAGGTTCTGGTGGTGGAAGTATTAATATATTTTTTAAAGAGAACATAAACAATGGAAAGATAACTACAACAGGTGGTCCTGCTATGAGTAATATTTATGGACGAATAGGCGGATATAATGGTGGAATTGGTGGAAAAGGTGGAGATGGAACAGTTTCTACTGGAAAACTTGAAAACACAACTTATATTCCTACAGATACGCAAAATAATAATCTGTTAAAAGATGTAGAAATATCAGCCGGAAAATTAAGCCATTCATTAACTAAAGATATTACAAAATATACAATTGAATTAGAACCAGAAGAATATAATTTAAAACTAGAAGGTACAGCAGAAGAAAGCAACGCAAAAGTGGAAGGAAACGAAGAATTCTATGTTCCTGCAGGTGAAACAAATAAACAAATTATTATAACATCACAAAATGGTACAAAGAAAACATATAATTTTAACATTAAGAGAAAGGCATCATCTAATTCATATTTAAATGGAATTAAAATTGGAGATAGTGAACTTTCTAATTTTGACCCAACAAAATTAAATTATGATATTACTTTACCTTATCAAGAAGATTTAAATGAAACTATAACTGCTGAAAAGTTTCGTGATGAGCAAACTGTTGAAGGTGAAGGTACATATGAAATAAATTATGATGAAAAATTAATTACTTTAAAAGTAACAGCAGAAGATGGTGTAACAACAGCAATTTATAATTTATATCTAAAACGTGTTGATACAACACTTCTTAAATCATGTACAATAAAGGATAATGATGACTTTGGAGAAAAATTTGATAGCAATACATTTAATTACGATTATGAAGTAACAAGTGGAAACGTTACATTAAATATAACTGCAACACCTTATGACCCAGATTGTTCTGTACAAATAAAAGGCGCAGGATATTTAAAAGAAGGCAAAAATACTGTAACAATTACAGTTTCAAAAGAAGGACTTGAAAGTTCTGTATATACAATTAATGTAACTAGAGCACAAGAAAATGAAAATCAAATCTACCAATTTCCATATACAGGAGAAGTCCAAACGTTTATAGCACCAGTATTAGGATATTATAATCTTGAAACTTGGGGTGCAAAAGGTGGTTCTGGTGGAAACGGAGGATATTCTACAGGATATATTAAATTAAATAAAGGAGATATACTTTATGTTTATGTAGGAGGCAAAGGACAAGATGAAACTTATGTTGGAAATAATGTACTAAAAGGAGGATTCAATGGAGGTGGAGACTCAGGAATTCCTAGTTGGTATAGTCCATATGGTAGAATATGTGCTTCCCTTGGCTCTGGTGGTGGAGCAACAGATATAAGAAAAATTAAGGCAAGTGATAATAGCTGGTATGATACTTCACATAGTGATTGGGATTCAGATGAATCTTTGTTATCAAGAATAATTGTCGCTGGAGGCGGTGGCGGTTATGGACAAGAAAATGTTGGAGGAGGACTTACAACATCTGGTGCTAGCCAAACTTCAGGATACAAATTTGGATTAGGACAGAATGGTACAAATGGTATTGATGCAGGATCTAGAGCAGAAGGAAATGCTGGTGCTGGAGGAGGTTATTATGGTGGAACGACACCACAAACGGTATATAATAGCGGTGGCACTGGAGGCTCTGGTTATGTATCTCAAAAATTGAAAAATGCAAAGACCATATCAGGAAATCAAAGCATTCCAACTTATGATGGAAAGTCTGTTACAACAGGAAATAATGGAGATGGATTTGCAAAAATTACACTTATGAAAGAGCCATCAAATGATGCCTTAT
>CAYWAH010000052.1:0-5273 GCA_964456505.1 uncultured Clostridium sp.
AAGATGAAATCTATCTAGTATAAATCCATATAGTAATTTACTATCAGAAGATAGATGACTATATTTAGGATTAACAAATAATTCTTTTGGGACACTTATATATTTAAATTGTAAAACTTCATTTGCTTTGAATAGTTGTATATTATCATTCATACATTTTTCCTTTCCGACACTCATTGCGACACAAAAAAATTCTACCTTAAAAATTACGACACAAATTTTTCCCACCTAACTTTTGGCTTTTTCTGGAATTTAATAAAACCGTACAAAAAAATAGCATAGCTTAAAATCCTTTAAACTACACTATTTCAGCATTTATTTAATTTCATAAAAAATTGCTGAGTTTTATTCAAACCCAGCATTTTTGGTCGAGGCGAGGATACACCTCTTATGCTATCTTTCTTTATATTTCAATAATTTCAAAGAACTTTATTTAATTGTTGAAATTTTTTGTTGAAAGTTTAACAGTTTTTATACTTTGAAATTCTGTTAAATTTTCAGCAGTTTTCTTTTGTGTTTCAAGCAGTTTTGACTTCTTTATTAAAATCAATTCCGAAAATATCTTTATCCATAAGATAATTTATAACTGTTTCATTTTCTGATTTTTGAAATTCTACATCTACATCAATGTAATATTCCATAGTAACCTTAATATCTTTGTGACCTAGTATTTTCATTAGTACTGCAGGTGCAATTTTAGCCTCTGCACATCTTGTTGCAAATGTTCCTCTAAGCATATGAGTATGAATATCTGTCTTTTTAACAAGTTTGCCTTTTTTGTTATAATTTTCATAAATACCAATCTCTAATTTTAAGCCTATTCTTTTTAAACAACTATTTATTGAATTTTCAATATGCATAGTTCCATCTTTTTTACAGAAAAGAAGGTGATCCTTATTTGGTATTTTATTTTCAAGTGCTTTTTCAAGTATTTGTTTACTTATATTATTTAAAATTAAAGTTCTTCTGCTATTATCAGTTTTGGTTGTTTCTCCAATTATGATATTTCCATTTTCATCTTTTGTTTGTGTTCTGTTAATATCAACTTTATTTTCTGCTAAAACTATATCTTTTTCATAATCTATAACTAAAGCCTCTCCAATTCTAACACCTGTTGTTAATATGAATAACAAAAGATATTTGTTTGGACATTCTTTATAACTTACAGAGTTTAAATAATCTACTAATTTCTTCTGCTCCTGTATAGTTAATGATTTTCGTTTATGAGATACATATTCGCTTATAGGTTTTTCTACTCTTTTATAACCTTCCATAAAGTTATCTGTTATAATATTTTCATATTTTGCTTGTCCAAAGCCCATACATATTATTTCATAAATCTGCTTTATAGTGCTTTCAGAATAAGGTTTTAAAGTTTCAAGATATTTAACAACATCTTCTCTTTTTACTTTAATTATTGGAATGGTAACGAATTTTTCTTTTTGCAATTTTTTTAATGTATCTGTTTTTCTTTTCTTAGTATTTGCTTTGATTTTTCCTAATCTAAAAGATTCCTTTATTACACTTTCAGATAAATCATATAAGGTTTTATTACTTTTTGTAATTATTCTAATTCCACCATTTTGCTCTAGTTTTATTTTTTCTGATAATGCTTTGTTTATTGCTTCTTCTTCATTAGTTCCAGTAAAAGTCTTTGTCATAGTTTTACCTGTTGTTGTATCTCTGCCAGTTGTCAATATTGCTTTAGGTACTATTGTGAAATAAAAATTTTCACATTCCACATTATTTTTAATGACTTTACCATTTTCAAATTTACTAATTTGTTTGTACTTGCAAATATTACTATATCTGCAGTTGTTACAGGTTTCTCTTTTAGAAAGTTTTGTATTCTTATCTTTTGGTCGTTTTTCTAAATAAGTGCCTGCTGTAATTCCTTTAATTTTCAATGTACATCCGTCCTTTCATAAAATTTAAGGAATTACCTTGCACATTTTTAGTTTCTGTGCTACAATAGTTTTAGAAACATTAATGCAAGGTAAACCTTGTGATGATAGAGTATTAATAATGTTTTCTACAGAAGATTTAAATGGGCTTATTTAAATCTTCTTTTCTTTTTTAGTCATTTGCTTCGCTGAATACTCTTCTTGTGCTTACATAATCATTGAAAGCACCAACAGCAACTTTAAATGATTTTCCAAATTTAATACAAGGGAAATCTTTTCTGTGAAATAATTCTAAACAAGTTTTATTTCCAATGCCTAATATTCTTCTTACATCTGCTGTTGAATAAAATTTTAATTCATTATCCATAATTTCGGCCTCCTTTCTTATATATTTTTCTCACTTTTTTTGTTGATTTTCTTGCATATTTTCTTAATTTGTAGTATCATATTAATATACGAGTGAGAAATTTTACTTTCAGTTTATATTGTTATATTATCATGGCTATTCCAAAAAGTCAATACAATTTCTAAAATTTCTAAAATTTCTCACAAATATTTTTAGAAAGGATTGAATACAAATGAATGCAAAATCAACAATGTCCAATGCTTCTGGGTTTTACATATGGTTTGATAAAAAGAATAAAAAAGAATATTATTCAATGCCAATAACTCTATATAAAGCAAAAATACATAGTAATAAAAGTCATTCATATATAAAATATGCTGAAGGCTATCTTGCAAAAGTAACACCAAAAAGAAATAAAGCAGCATATGTACAAAATGCATTAAATCTTCATTTAATAGATTTATATAATCCATATGAAGAAAGATACGGAATGTTTTTAATAAATTTCTTAAATGCAAGATTTGACACTTTTCATATGGCATATAGAGATTTCTTTTATGCATATAGTTTAGAACTTATAGACGATAGACATACATTAAAGGCAGAATATAAAAATGAGGCTGATTATATAAGTATTGCAAATAAACTTTTTAAGGCTAAACAACAAGAGATAATAGAATTGCAAGCAAAATTTAGGGATTGGATTGATTACATATATAATTTAAATGATAATAAGGAAGACAAAGAAATTGATCCATATGTAAAATTTCAAGTATATTCATTAAAATATAATATGAATCAATATACAAATGATACAGAAGTTGTTTTTAATTCTATGAGTATATTCAAAAATGACTTTGTAACTGTAAAGTTAAATGAACTTAATCAGAATATAAACAACGGAAAGATAAATTTACAAGATGGAATAAAATACAAAAGTACAAAGTTGAGTAATATTTGTTTTACAGTTTTAAATGAATTGGTAAGTAACAATACGCCTATAAAGGTTTGTAAGAATTGTGAAAGATATTTTATTCCAGTAAATAGACACGCAGAGGTTTATTGTGATTTACCAAAAACAAATGGAGAAAAAACTTGTAGAGAATTAGGTGCTCGTGTTACATATAATAAGAATATTCAAGAAGTTGAGGGACTTTTAATATATAGAAGAACATATCAAAAAAGGATTATGGAACTTTCAAGAAATCCAAATGCTACACCTAAGGAAAAAGAAGCATTTAATAATTGGAAAAAATCTGCACAAACTAAAATAAAAGAATTTAAAGCAGGAAAAATAGATAAAGAAACACTGAATAAATGGATGAGGGAAAATAAAGATTTATAGGAGGTTTGTATGGAAGAGAATTATCCACCATATACAATAACTGATAAAATTTTAAATTATGTATCAGAAATTATGAAAAAAATAGGAGAAGCAAACTATTTTGAAAAATTAAACAGATATCCAGAATTGAGAAGAAAAACAAGAATAAGGTCTATTCATTCTTCTTTGGCAATTGAAAATAATCAATTATCTTTGTTTCAAGTAGAAGATGTTATAAATGGAAAAATGGTAATTGGAGAACAAAAGGATATTCAAGAAGTAAAGAATGCATATAAGGCTTATGATGAACTTGATAATATTAATCCATATTCTATTGAAGATTTAAAAAGACTTCATGGAATAATGACTTTTTTAATTGAAGAAGATGCAGGAAGATTTAGAAATCACGGTGAGGGAGTTTATGATGGAGATGACTTAATATTTATGTGTCCACCTGCTAAAATGGTAGGTACATTAATGGACAATCTATTTGAATGGATGAATAAGGCAAAGGGAACTGTAAATCCTTTAATTCTATCTTGTGTATTTCACTATGAATTTGTGTTTATACATCCTTTTGGAGACGGAAATGGTAGAATGTCAAGATTATGGCAAACTGCAATACTTGCTGATTGGGAAGAAATGTTTAAATATTTACCAATAGAAAGTATGATAAAGAAAAATCAACAAGATTATTATAAAGCAATATATAATTGTAATAATGCAGGAAATTCTACTGAGTTTATAGAATTTATGCTAAAAATGATAAATGACACAATTGATGAAATGATGAACTCAAAAGAAATGAAAGACCAATCTCAATTATTACTTTCTGAAAATGAATTAAAAGTAATTGAATGTGTTAAGAAAAATGTTTTAATTGGCGCAAAAGATATAATTGAAGAAACTAAAATACCAGATAGAACTGTTAGAAGAATTTTGAAAAAATTAGTTGATAACGATACTATTACAGTTGTTGGAAAAAGTGAAAAAGATCCAAACAAAACATATAAGATGGCAGAGTAGTGGCAGAGTTATGGCAGAGTAAAAATAATATTTAAATAAACTATACAGAAAACTATACACAAAACTATACAGAAATTTACTCAGAAAAATACCAAAAAAATGAAAAAAGCCATTCGCAACGAGTGGCTTTCATTGATGTTTATTAATTTACATTAAATTCATCTGCTGATACTTTAAAGATTTTAGCAAAAGAATACAGTTCAAAGTCCTGTACTAAACGATTATTGTTTTCTATTTTAGAAATTTCTTTAGAAGTCAAATCAATTCCTTCTAATTGTAATTTTTCTGCTAAATCTTGTTGCGACATTTTTGCATCTTTTCTAAATGCTTTTAATTTATTCCCAGATATATTTTTTACATTATTATATTTAGTTATTTTCATTTAATACTACCTCTTTCGCTTTATTAACGATTTTATTGTAATATTTTTATAAAAATTATTATCTCTAATAAAGCGAAAAAATATAAAAAATCTATTGAGAAAAAATTTGAAATATGATAATATAAAATAAATAATTTAATTGTGTCTTTTACCAAAGACAAAGAAAGAGGTACAAAATGAAGAAAGTTTCAAGAAAGAAAGATTTAGGTATTACATTGATTGCTTTGGTCATTACCATAATAGTATTACTTATTTTAGCAGGGATATCAGTAGGAATGTTATCAGGAGATA
>CAYWAH010000053.1:0-5084 GCA_964456505.1 uncultured Clostridium sp.
CTTGCATTCTTTTCTATTTTATGTAAATTATTCAAAAATCTATTTACATATTCATTGTTCAATTGACTCATGAAATTGTTGTTATTTTCTTGTTTCATTAGTCTAAACTTTTTGCTCATATCAAAAATTCTGCTTCTATTTCTTAAATGTTTCATCAAAACAATATTCTCATCTTTTTTCTTTTTAGGAAACTTTATATATGTTATTTTCATTTCTTCTCCTTCTTTTGTAAACTTTTATTGAAATACCAATCTTTTAGTTTGAGTAAGAATTGTGGCTTTAACTAGGTAAGCGATATGAAAAATGTACGAGGCGTACTAGCTTATACGCCTTAGTACATTTTCATTGAAGTTCAACGACGTTAAAACGCAATTATTGCTCAAACCCTATTGAGCCATTTTATAAACTTGAATCTTATGTGCAGCAATACCTGTGCATGCCTCTACCGCTTCCACAATCTTTGCATTTATTTCAGGTATATCTCCACCATCAGCAGTAATAATGGCACCCTCTGGTTTAGGCATTGTAACTTTTTGAGTAACCGGTTCTTTTGTACCATCACTATTTTCTCTATAGATCACTTGCTTTTGGTTATCCTCTTCTGCAATAGTCCTCTTGCCTCCACTATCATCAGTCTCGGTTGTATTTGAAATTTTGTTGTTCTCATCATAAATTGGAATAGTAGTATTTGTTTCAAAATAAGTTATCATTACATTCACTCTTCCGACGCCATCAATCTTTGAAAGTATATTTTCAAGTTTAGCTTCCAGATCATTCTTCTCATCGCTTTCTGTGGTGGAAACTTGCTTAACATTCACATCATTTTTTTGTACACTTTCTTTATCGCCAGAGCCATTCCAAATATAATTTATCATCACGATTACAATAATAGCCAGAATTAAAAATGTAACCATATTACTTAATTTTTTATTATCTTTAAAAATATTTTTCATTCGAAAACCTTTCTATAAATTAACTTTACAATATATTAAAAATTTAATTTCAAACTATATTAAATATTCTGAAAAAAGTTATTTATAACACCCATCTTCCATGCTTTGAATTTATCAATTTACATTATCATAAAAAATCACATCACTATTTAATATTATTTATCTCAACCTTATTCACACTCGATGTATCAGTACTCAAAATATTTTTTATTGTTTCAATATCATTAGCAGAATATGAATTCTTGTTGCTTTCAATAGATTTCTTAATCTCTCTTTTATAACTCTCCTCACTATTGTTAACAACATTCATAGTAAAGCTATTTTCTAATTCCAGAGAAATGTTATCAAACGAATTGCCTATAATAGGATGAATAATAGTAAAAAGAATCGTAATTCCAATAACAACCTTTATGTACTTTTTGTTTTTGTTATCAGGCAAAATCATTTCAATAATACTTGAAATTACAACAACAATTACAATATTTCTGCACCATAAACTAATTTTGGGAACCATCTTTACCTCTTTAATTTTTTATTAAAAATGTTTATTGCTTAAAATATAAAATTCACTAATTCTAAATTCTAAAAAGGAATCTTACTATAGTTATAAAATACTTAAATCTATTGCCAATGTTCTAAATATTTTAACTAGAAATTTTTATTACAATAGATACACCTATAATTATTAGTACTGTAATTGAAACAAGAATTGCCAAAAGAATTTTGAAAGTATCTGCAAAAGACTCAATAAGATCAACAATCTTTTTGTCACATATTGGCTCTGCCAAGCATACTCCCAAATAATATGTAATGGTTATGCAAGCAAGATTTATAATGGGCTTAAAGCAAATTGATAAAATAACAATAATCCCCACAAAACCTGTTGCATTTTTAATAATATTAGAATAACCTGAAATTGTATCTATTGCATTTCCGACCACACTTCCAACAACCGGAACTGCTGTAGAAATTACTTGCTTTCCGATATTTTTAGTAGTCTTGTCAATGCTTGAAGTTAGACCTGTTTCAAGAGAAGCCATACTAATAAAAGTGCCAATAATAATTGTAAGAATCCAAGTAGACGACTTCTTCATATACTTAGAAAGTCTATCAATCTGAACATTATCAGAAATTTTTGAAACAATATCCAAAGCAAGAGCACATAATATCACAGGAAGCAAAACATTTAC
This sequence comes from uncultured Clostridium sp., assembly GCA_964456505.1. Lineage (GTDB taxonomy): Bacteria > Bacillota > Clostridia > TANB77 > CAG-508 > CAG-793. Next base: position 2,144 of record CAYWAH010000053.1, read on the forward strand.
TAAAAAATTGCTAATTATATTTGTTATCAAAAGTAAAATAGGCTCTATAGTATTTGATGAAATAACATTACCAGAAGCAATCAAAAGCGTAGTCAAGAGAGGAATTAACGTATTTGTAAAATCATTTAACTGCTGTATTGAATCTTTCACATCAATCAAAATTTGTGAAATGTTTTTTGAAAGAATAGTCACAATCAAAATATACTGTACATAATAAGCACATTTGGAAACGCTTTTATTTCCAAGGTTTTCGCTTATTGCTTTCAAAATAGCATTAATAATAACTACTAGAAGCACCGCTGAAATTGATTTAATTGAATCTTTCAAATTTTTATCAAATAATTTAAGAATTATCTTTATAAATTTATTATTATCAAACTTTCCTTTCAAAGCATTTTTATATGTAGAATTCAAATCCAAATCATCAGAATATTCTTGCGATTTATTTATAAAATCAGTTACTCCATACTTTTCATTTCTATTATTAATTTCGTTTTCATCACTTTCAGAAGCATAACACTTTGAATAAGCAAATATTGAAACAATCGTTAACATTATAAAAAATTTTTTCATTTGTAAAAGCTTTCTTTATGGCAATATTTTTAAAGTTGTATCAAGTAGTGCTTGAATTATTGGAAGAGATAAAAAAATAATTATTACCTTTCCACTCATATCTATTTTAGAAGCAATTGAAGTTTCTCCAGAATCATTTGCAATTGACGTCGCAAACTCAGTTAAAATAGCAATTCCAGTTATCTTAAATAATATAGCAATAAAGCCCTTATTTATATTAGCTTTTGTAGAAATAGAATTAATCAAATTGAAAATAATTTTAAACTTGTCCATTAACATAAGCAAAATAATTATTCCACAAGCAAGTGCAACATAAATAGTAAATTCAGGTTTATATTGTTTTAAAATTAGCGAAATAGCAATTGCAATTATTCCAACCCCAATAATTTTAACTATATCCATTTAACCCTCATTTTTAATACAAAAATAAATATCGTTGACTTTAATCTTTATTTTAAATTTGCTGAATTTTTTCGTAACATTTTCCAATATAAAAAACTTATTTGAATTACTTTTGTTGAAAAGTCAACAACTCATATTTTGTTTTACAAATTAAAAGTAGTCCTTACAGTTGTAAAAAGAGAACTTATTTCTTTAATAATCATTGTAAGAACAATAATAAGACCTGCAAGAGTTGTCATCATTGCTTGGTCCTCTCTACCCGCTCGCACAAGTACTTGATAAAGTACAGCAACTAAAATTCCAATTGCCGCAATTTTAAATAATAAATTAATATCCATATAGTTCACTTCTCTTTCATTTGTTTTATGCTAGTAAAATCACTATAATTAACCCTGTTGTCAAGCCCAAAGTTTTATATAATTTTCCATTCTTGCTTTTTTCAAGCTCAGCCTCTTTTATCTTAGTATTAATAAACTTTTCAGTAAGTCTAATTTCACTAACCTGTCCATCTACATCACATCTTCCAAGCATTTTAGCAAGTCCCTTCAATACATCAATATCATCTTTAGTAAGTTTAGTAGAAGAATTATCAAGAGCCTCTTCCCACGCTTCACCTGCAGACATTATCTTCATATTATTACTAGCCTCATAAAAAATTTTTCCAATATCAGGAGAAGAATTTTCAGAAATCAATTTAAAAATATTTGGGATAGTCTCATAAGTAAACTTAATCTTATCCTCGAAGATATGTAAATCTCTATCAATCTCTTGAAGCTGTTTAACTCTAGTAGAAAATTTTTTTGAAATAACAAATCCAATATATCCACAAACAATCAAAATAGCACAAAGCAGAAGCATTTTAATAACAAGCATGTCCACATCCTTTCAATTCTTTATATAATAAATATATTCTCAAGTATTCATATTTATTACAATAATTCATTGACAGGTTTGTACATATTTTGATCAAAACGATAAATAGTTTTAATCTTTCCCCTTTTTTCTAGAAAAATAATCGTCTTAAAAATATTTTCATCAAGCAATTTATGTAAATTTATATTAGACTTTAACTCATTCATCGAACTAGCATGAGCACTAAAAATTCCATGCACACCAGAAAGAATTCCATAATTAATAGCATCAATATCATCCTTACTACCAATTTCATCAGCAGCAATAATATCAGGAGCCATAGTCCTAACAGCAATCTTCATACCAACACTTTTAGTAACATTATCCATTACATCAGTTCTTAGCCCTATATCATTTTGTGGAACACCTTTATACATAGAAGCAATCTCGCCCCTCTCATCAATAAGAGAAACAGTATATCCAAAATTACTAAAAATACGAATTAAATCCCTAATCAAAGTAGTCTTACCACAACCAGGAGGAGACACAATTAAAGTATTATTAAAATAAACCTCTGTTTTATCAAACCTCCTATTTATGTCATACCCCTGCAAAATAAATTTAATTAAGTCATTGCCAACACCCTTAATTTCCTTGGCAATTCTAAAATTCATAGAAGAAATATAATTCACATTAGTAATCTTTCCATCATTCATCACAATATTACCAGTAATACCAACTCTATGACCACCAATCAAAGTAATAAAGCCATTATTAATTTGATTTTGATATGAATAGATAGAATTCTCACAAAGCATTTGCAAAATAGTAACAACATCTCTCTCATTTGGAACATACTCTGAAACAACTTCAAAATTATCGTAATTCAAAATCGTATTTCTTTCTGTTCTAATTCTTATCTCTTTCAAACTATCCAAATTACTCTCATCAATCAAACTTGAAAGTTGTCTTGGAAGTACACTCATCACACTTTTTAAATCCATATACCCATCTCCTATATAAAATATATGCGAATTAGAATAATTTATGAATAAAAAAGAGAGTGTATAATAAAGTGTGGAGATTTAAAAATCTTTATGCTTTATTTTTTTAA
>CAYWAH010000054.1:0-4589 GCA_964456505.1 uncultured Clostridium sp.
TTAAATGTTTCTTCTAACCATATCATATATTGCTTTTTATATAATTCATAGTATTTTTCATTTACTCTGTGTTCAAAATCTTGTCCCCATTTTCTTATTTCATTTTTATCTTTATTTTTAGCACATCTTTGTAATCTATTTAATTCGTTTGTATCAAACATTTTAACTATATCATCATTCATTTAAATTCACCCTTTCATATACAGCTACAGTCTTACCTGTATAATTACATTTTTTCTTACCAACTACTCTTACGATCTCTTTCTTGCATAGTTCTGTAAGACGTGGTTGTACGTAATTCCTTTCAGTAGATGGAATATAGCCCAATTCAAATAATTCTACTGCTATTTCTTTAGCTGTTTTTGGCTTGTCCATTCTTGAAAGTATCTGCTCATATCTTATCTTCTTCTTTAGCTGTATATCTTCAAAGCTCATTTGTCGAGTTTGCATTGTTATTACACTCATTTGTATCATCTCCTATATATTTTACTAGTCCTAAAACTATCATTTTCAATATTCTTGCTCTGTTTACATTGTCAAAACTTAATAATTGTTTTTCATTTATTTCTAGCATTTTCTTACCTTTCTAAGCTTATAAATCTGCTTAAATTTTTATAAAACTTTAATTGTGATTTTCCAATATTTCCTGCTCTTTGTTTTTGCAAGTCAACCGTTACATAATTATTTTCAGGATTTTCTTGATATAAAAAAATTACATTGTCGGCATCTTGTTCAATCGCTCCCGATTCTCTTATATCTGCAAGTGTTGGTTGTTGCTTACTTGCATTTCTATTCAATTGGCAAAGTGCAATTATTGGAATATCTAAATCTAAACTCAATAATTTTAGTGTTCTTGATATATCTGCAACCTCTTGTTCTCTTGAATTAAATCTACCATTATTTCTTACAAGTTGCAGATAATCAATTATCAACAAATCCAATTTATCTTGATTTTTTAACCTTCGTGCTGATATTTCTATTTGCTGAATTGTACTAACTTTTGTTAATAATCTAAACTTCAACTCGCTTAATTGCATACAATCCGTTCCAACTAACATTTTTTCTTCTTCTGTCATATCTCCATTTCTTATCTTTCTTGAATTTACCCCTGTTCTTAAAGATAATAACTTTTGGATCATCTGAGTTTCAGACATTTCTAAACTCACATAGCACACGTTCTTGCCTTTTTTAGCAATATTTTCCGCAATTTGTAAAGCAAAGCTTGTCTTTCCTACTCCTGGTCTTGCTCCTACTACTGTTAGCTCTCCATTATGCAACCCATCTGTTAAATCATCTAAATCAATATAGCCTGTATATAGACTTAAATCTTCTTTTTTGTTGATACTTCTTTCTATTTCCTCTGCTGTTTCAATTACTTGCTTAATAAACGTTTCATCTTTTTGTGTTTGAAACTCTATTTTTTGCATTCCACTTATTAGCTTTTCTATAAAAACATCAACATTTTCTACATCTTGTATTCTTATTTGGCTTTCTTTCAGTAAACTAAACATTTCTCTTTTTTTGGTATATTCTTTAAGCTTATAATAAACACTTTCAGCTGTTTCTTTGCGAATATAATCTCCAAGATGAGTTATGTACTTTAACATTTCAGGCTTTTGTATTTTTTCGTTAAGTGCTAAAATTGTTATAGCTTCTTTTTTAGCCTGTAATTCAATAATCGCTTTTATAATAAGCTTATTTTTATAGTCTAAAAAGTCTCTTTCTGATAAGTCATAACTTTCATCTTGGAAGATTAAATAAAACAACATTGCTTTTTCTAATTCTAAATCACTCATACTTTTTACCTCGTTTTAAATACTCTTGTTCTGTTAGAGTTATTTCTTTATACTTTTCTTGCTCCTCAGGAAATTTATAGCCATCTTTTCTTGCCCAATTTCTTAAAGTAGCAACAAAGTCTTTATACCTATGCCCTTTACTCTGTATATAATCGTCAAGAGTTTGTATTCGTTCAGCATAATCTTTAGGAAACATCTTTTGAAGTTTTTTATATTCTTCGTCTGTCAATTTTACATTTTTAAATTCCCCATATTCTTTTTTATTTATTTTTTCTTTATTGTTTTGTTTAGTTTTGTTTAGTTTATTTAATGTGCTCACTGTGTGCCCGCTTTGTGTATCATTCTGTGTATTATCGTGTGTATCACTTTGTGTATCACTCTGTGTATCAAAACTAACAATCACATATCTTCCTGCTTTATTTGAATGTCCTTTTTTATATTGTATATATCCTTTAGAAACAAGTTCATTTCTTGCCCTATCAAGAGCTTGTCTGCTTAAATTCGTAACTCCACAGATTATCAAATTAGATACTGTAAACTCCTCTAACCAACCTAACTCTGAATCCTTGTTCAACAAATAGTTGTAAAGACACTGAGCATTTGTACTTAGAGTGTTATTCTGTATTAATTTGTAAAATTGGTTTACTTGTTTAATGTAGTTCATCTTATTTCCTCCATATCTTTTGAACTTTTTGCCCCTATTTATAATTTAATCTTGCCATCATGAATTAATCGATGACATTTTCTGCATACTTCAATCAAGTTTTCTTCCGTATCATTTCCACCACTCCCCTTAGTCTTTTTGTGATGCTTTTCTGTTGGTCCGGCTTTGCCACATATTTGACAAATACCTTTTTTATCTTTTAATAATTTTTTATTTACTATTCTTTTATTTTTAGGGTAAGGGTGGAAGCTATTTGACAAATCATCTATTACCATACTAGCCTCCAAATCCTGCTGAAGGACTTCCGTATTCTCTTGTTGTTTGTGAATCCATTAATCTTGCTGTAAGTTTATAGAAGTCCGTTCCTTTTTCAGCACTCTTCATTAATCCCTCAGCTATGTCTCTTTCTTGTTTTAGTTTTGCTATGTCTTCTTCTCCTCTTACTACATCTGATAATATAGTCGCAGGACACCCCTCTGTTCTTCTCTGTAAAAGCCTTTTACTTAGAGCTACTCTATAGGCTTGTTCTCTTTTTGCATATTCTTTAGTCCATTTCTTATACTCTGATAAAGATGTCTCTGCATTAGTTAAAGTTTCTTGTATTTCGTGCCACATCTCCTACACCTCCATTAGAAAGGTAAATCATCTGTAGGTCCAAACATTTCCATGTCACTTTCCTCTGCTTTTTCTTCTTTAATTCCTGCTACATATTCTTCTAATCCTGAGTTTTTATAATTAATTGCTTTCTTTATTCTGTCTTGTATCCATTGAGGTATCTTAGTCCAATTTTTCCAGCTGTCTGTTGTTTCAATATCAAAATAATATGTATTATCTAACCTATCTACTTCTGTTCCTTTTGGTAAAGCCATTATAGAAGCTATATTGTTATATGACTTTCCGTTCTTTTCTTCCAACAACACTTGTAATTGACAAGGTACATTTAGTACATTTAATATATTAAATCCTCTTAGTTCTTCCTCTGTAAATGCCTTACCTCTCCAAGCTTGTAAATCTTTTCTTAATGTGCTTTTTTCGTGTAAACTAAAACTATACTCTTTACTTAATTGTCTTGGCAATTGCTCTCCGTTAACTTCTATAGTTTCATTTAAAATAGTCCATATCATCATAAATTTACGTTGTGTTTTATCAAACTTCTCATTCTTTTGTAATCCTAAATCTACTATTGCACTTGATATTGCTGTGTATACTCCTCCTTCTAGTTTTGGTATTGTGCTTCCTCCGTTATCACTTGCTATCATACTCATAATCAATCATTCCTCTCTTTATTATTATTTTGTGGGTATTCCCCATATATTAATTCCATATCGATTAAATCTAAATAGTCCATAATTTCACCTACTTTATTCTTAATGAAGTATTTTGTGTGTTTATTTTTACTCCTGGTATTATTTCTCCTGTTGCTTTAAAGTTATCAGATATTGCCTTCTTATCTACTTTAGTTGTTACAACTTCTTGCTTATATTCACTTGGTACTTCATCTTCATTTATAATTTCAACAGATATTGGATTTTTCGCTATTGTTAAAGTTCCCAAAGTTGTTTCTATTTTTGTAAAGCCATTTTTCTCCATACATTCTTTTACATACTCTTTGAAATTTACTAATCTATTTTCTAATGCCTTTCTTTGCTCTGAAATTCGTTTTTCTTCGTTTTTCATAGCTTCAATAGTTAATTCTATGTTCTTTGCATATCCAATCGTATTTTGGCTTTTTTGTTGCAATAACAATGTTAATTCTTCTTTTATTTTTGCTTTGTCCTCTTCTGATATTTCATCATTAGCCATTAATTGTGGAAATGCATTTGTTATCTGATATAAATTAAATTCTTCCATTTAAATCGCCTCCATCTTATAATTTTCTTCATCATCAAACTTTTCTACCAATTCATCTAAAAAATCATAACTTCCACCTAAGCTATCTATTACTGCGTATGCTATTTCCATTGCGTCATTATAGCTTAATGTAGTTGTAACTTCATCTGTTTGTATTTGATAATTAATTGGATTTCTATAGTCTCTTGTATATTGATAACTAACTTTTATATTTTTCATAAATTTACTCCTTGAATTTTAAATTGTTTTGTGATAGAATATAATCACAAATGTATTTA
>CAYWAH010000055.1:0-4471 GCA_964456505.1 uncultured Clostridium sp.
TTCTAATATTGTAAGCAAATCATTTTCATCAATAAAATCATCTTTAATTTTTTCTTCTAATGCTTTATACATTATAAGAATATCACTTAACTTTGCTTGCAAATATTTATTCTCAATTTTGTCTAATCCATTTTCAAGCATTTCTATTGTAATGTTATGTTTTTTCAATTCTGTAATTTCTGTAAGAATAGTTTCTACATTTTCTAAAGACCTTCCAAGAAAATTTAGTTTTGACTTATTCTTATTCAATGCATCATATACAATCATAGCTTTTGAAGATTTTTCTAATTGAAAATATGAATCGCTTATGCATTCGTTTATTACTCTATAAGCCATTCTTTCAAAAGAAAGAACTTCGACTTGCATCGAAGAACCACTTTCAAATTTTTCAAGTAGCGTTTTTTCAGCAGTAAAAGAAAATTGTTCTGGTGTAATAATATAAATTTTATTTTTTATACCTTGATCAATTTTATTTTTTATATCCTTGAAAACATATTCACTTTTGCCTGTTCCGGCTCTACCATAAATTAGTTTCAAATATTTTTACCTCATATTATTTATTTAAAGAACGTTCCCAATAAAATAAATATTGTTGTGCTAATCCTTGTAAATCCCCATATTTTTCATCTGCTAATTTTTGTATTTGTATTTTGCTAACCTTATTTTCATCTGGATTATGTATGTACAATTCATTCATTACTCTTCTAACCCATACATCAATTGGAAAAACATCAAATCTTTTTAGTGTTGAGAATAGTAAAATACAATCACATACTTTTGGCCCAACTCCTGGAAATTTCATCATTACTATACGTAAATCTTTTGTATCTAATTTTGATAAGTTTTCTAAATCAATTTCTTTATTTTTTATCATTTGGCATGTATCATAAACTCTTTTATCTCGAAAGCCCAGACCTAATTTTCGTAAATCCTCAACAGATGCTTTTGACAATTCTTCAACTGTTGGAAATGTATAAAAAATATTCCCATTGAATTCAATTTGCTCTCCATAGTTTTCTGAAATTCTTTTTATTATTCCTTTTATTCTTGGAATATTATTATTTGCCGATATAATAAATGAAATAATAGTTTCAAATAATTCTTGATTTAGTATTCTTATTCCGCTTCCGTATTCAACACTTTTTTTCAAATTATCATCAATTTTTGAAAGTTTATTTTTGATTGTTTCATAATCTCTATTTAAATCAAAATAATCTATTATATCATTTTTAAATTTTTCAAAATCTTTTTCTTTGTTTATTCCACAAAATGTTATTTTATCGCCATGCTTTTTCACAGTTAATACACAATCTTTGAATACTCCTGTATATGAGCCATCATCATTTTCATCCCATCTAAAACATTGACCACATTCAAATACGTCTTTAGGAGTCAATGATTTAGACTCTATTTCATATTTAAACATTTTGTTACCTTTCTACATTTATTACTAAAATCTTTCTAACTCTTTTATTTCAAATTTTCCTGGTTTAATATTTTCATCTGTTGTTATTACAATATCAACATTATAAAAATGTTTAAGTTTTTTTACATTTTCTTTTTTATGTCCTATTACTTCATTTGAATCACTTGGGTTTACTACTATCTCTATTTTCTTTACAGTAGAATTAATTTTCCTTATTTTTTCGCTAAGCGTGTCATACCACATTTCACCTTCAACTAATTGTCTAAATGCTGGATGAAATGGTCCTGCTAAAACTTCGCTTCCATCTTTGTTTGGAGAATTAATTTCTTCTGTATTTTGCAATCCAATCCTAATTACATTAATATTCTTTTTTCTAAATAGGTATGTAATTTCTTTGCATCTTTCAACTGCTTCTTCAACAGTAAGTGGTATGTATTCTCCCTTACTATATTGTCTAGCAAGTTCTGTGCCTTTTATAACAAGTACTGGATAAATTCTAACCATCTTTGGTTTTAATTTTATTAAATCTCTAGCGGTTTGCAATTCATCTTCTTTTGTGCTATCTGGCATACCAACCATCATCTGATGTCCTAGTCTAAATCCATAAAATCTAATCATTTTAGATGCTCTTTTTACATCTGCAAATGTATGATTTCTCTTGCTCTTTTCTAAAATATAATCATTTGAAGATTGAACTCCTAGCTCAATTGTTTTTACATGATATTTTTTTAACATCTTCAAAATTTTTCTATTTATATAATCCGGTCTTGTAGAAATTCTAATGCTATTCACCTTCTTGGCTTTTATGTATTTATTAGCCTCTTGCAATAATTCTTCTTGTACTCTTCTATCTATTCCTGTAAAACTTCCTCCAAAGAATGCAACTTCAACATATTTGTGATCATCTTTGAAATTTTTCAAATAATATTCAATTGTTTCTCTTACTTTTTTAGCATCAACATCTGTTTGTGCTCCACTTATTTTTTCTTGGTTGCAAAAAGTGCAATCATATGGGCATCCTAAATTTGGTACAAAAATAGGTATGATGTATTCTTTTTTCATTTATTATTCCTTTCCAAAATGCACACAATAGATTATATCTATCTAATTTGTCTTGTTTTTTTTTGCTTTCATATTTTCAAGTGCCTTTTTTGCCGCTTGCATTTCTGCATGTTTCTTGCTATTTCCAGTGCCTTCTGCTAATTTAACCCCATTTAATAAAACTTCTGCGTTAAATGTTTTTATATTGTCTGGTCCAAATTCATCAATTATTCTATATTCGATATCAACAGATCCATTTTTCTGAAGTTCTTCTTGTAGTACTGTTTTATAATCTTTTTGCCCAACATTTTTGCTCGCAATTTCCATTTCGTCTTTTAAATTGTCAATTATAAATTTTTTAGCAGGTTCTAGTCCTCCATCAAAAAATATTGCTGCAATTATTGCTTCAATGCTATCAGCAAGTATAGCAGGTTTATTGTTTCCGTTGCTAGCAAGCTCACTTTTGCCTACTTTTATGTAATTTGAAATATTATGTTTTAATGCAACTTTATATAAACTTTCCTCACATACAACAGCTGCTCTTGTCTTTGTAAGTTCTCCCTCATTTAAGTTCTTATAATGTGTAAATAAATATTCACTTGAAACAAATTCTAGTATACTATCTCCTAAGAATTCAAGTTTTTCATTGCTTCTAATATTGTGTTCATTTGCATAAGATCTATGTGTCAATGCTTCTTCCAAAAAACTTTTATCTTTAAATGTATAACCTATATTTTCTTCTATTTCCAATTTTAACTCCTTTTAATTTTTATAATCTGTTGTAGATATTGTTGGATATGTAAAGTTTTGTCCTGTTCCCGATACATCTGGTTGTTCAAAGTGTGTGCTATTAAAACTATTAGATCCTTTTAGAAAATATTTATATCTACTTTCTTTTGGTAGTTCTCCATTTCCAATTATTATTGGATCATCAAAAGTAGTATCTACTGCATACCAATTTCCATCTTCCATCAGAACATAATTCCATGAATGATATTCTCTTTCTCCAGCACTATTTATTCCATCTCCATAAACTGTTACACATGGTACATCAACTAAATCTGCTAAATATTTAAAGCTTTCAGCATAACCTTCGCATACTGCATTTCCTTCAATTAGTGCTCCATAAATGTTTGAATCATTTAACTTTCCAGTTTGATCATATTCTACATTGCTAACAATATAATCATGAATATATTTTACTTTTTCAAATCTTGTATAGCTTTTTCCACTTATTGCTTCAGATATTTTTGTTCCAACTGTTTCTACTGATGTAATTGCATTTTCGACATCTGATTGTGTTTTCCAAGAATCTAAATAATATGTTGAATCTTTTGGCTGTACTGAATATTTATATGAATTTTGGCCAAATAAATTTGTGGCTGTTTGAGTTATTAATGAAATCTTATTTGTGTCTATATAAAATATCTCTGGTTTATCTAAGTTTATAGCATCCCAAGCGGTTTGAAAGTTTTTTTCAGCATCTGCTTCATTTATTGAAAATGATATTTTTTGATTTGCTTTTAATAAATTAATATTATTATATAATGCATCGTACATCTCTTGTGCGATTGGGTTAATTTGTGAATAGTAATATTTCTTATATTTATTTTTTTCAGAGATATTTGTGTCATCAATATCTGCTATATTAACATTTGTAATTTCTCCTGCTGTTCTATTTTGCTTTATAGTATTTTTTGCTTTTGATGTATTTTGTGTTGCAATTGAATTCTCAATTTTGGCTATTTCACTACTATTATCCTGAGTAATGTCTCCGTTAATAATAAAAATAATAACTACACATAATATTAAAATTGCTATTATTAATATTAAATTTATTAGAGATGTTGCTCTTTCATTTGTTTTTTTTCTCTTCATTTATATTCCTCACATTATCTTAAATATTATACACAATTATGGTGAAAGATACAAGAGAAAAAAGTATTTTTTGTAGTTAATTTTTGATAATGTCATAGTAAAATTAACATTTGATTATGTCATAAT
>CAYWAH010000056.1:0-4379 GCA_964456505.1 uncultured Clostridium sp.
GGAAATGATGATCAAACTATTCCAATTCTTTCTATTGGTGGAGTTGGTGTAATTTCTGTACTTTCAAATATTTATCCTATGTATGTTCACGATATGTGTTTCAATTTTTTTAATGGTAATATTACAAAAGCAATGCAAATGCAAATAAATGCAGTGCCTTTAATTAAAGAATTGTTTTGCGAAGTTAATCCTATTCCAATAAAATATGCTATGAAAATTATTGGATTCGATTGCGGTTCTCCTCGCTTGCCTTTAGTAGATTTTTCACAAGAACATCAAAGAGAAATGTATCAGATTTTATCAACCAATATATTAAAATAAAATAGTAAAAAATATTTCATTCAAAAAATTCTTAGGTTTTCTTGATTCGTCCTTTGGCTACTAAAAATTGCTCCGTGGACCCCAGACCCAGCCGGAGCCAATTTTTTAGCGTAGCCATCGGAGCAAAGCTCCGACCAGTCCTCATACTGCGAAAAACACGAATTTTTCTTATGAAATATTTTTTACCTATATATTATATTTTGTATTAAAACTTTGTAACAATTGTTGACTTTGAAAAAACGCAAAACTATAATAAAGGATGATAAAAAAGAAAACAAAGGACAAAATAAAAACATGAGATATTACGAAGTTTCAAAAAAGAATAAAGAGCAATTATTAAAATTATTAAAAACAAAAGAAACAGGGTTGAGCAGGAAAGAAGTAAATAGACGTCTTTTGAAAAATGGTTTAAATGTTGCAAACGATGTAAAAAAACGTGGCCCAATGTACTTTATGTTGCAATCATTAAAAGACAAATTTATTTTAATTCTTTTTGTACTTGCTGCAATTGACTACATCACAAATGATAAAATTGGAACATTAATAATAATAATTTTAGCATTTGCGAGTGCATTGATAAGCTTTGTGCAAAACTATTCTGCATACAGATTTAATGAACGATTAAAGCAAAAAATAAAAGCCAAAGCAGATGTAATTAGAGATGGAAAAAATATAGAAATATTACAGGAAAATATTACCATTGGAGATATAGTTACTTTGAGCGCTGGTTCTGTTGTCCCTGCTGATATGGTGCTAATTTCAAGTAACGATTTATTCTTGAATCAATCAGTGTTTACAGGTGAAAGTATTCCTGTAGAAAAAATTGCTTTTAAAGCAGGCAAGGAAGATGATGATCCAACTGCTATTCCTGCAATTTGTTTGATGGGTTCAAGTGTTATAAGCGGAAATGGTATTGGAATTGTTATTACAATTGGAAAAGATACTTATATGGGACACATGAACAAAGAGATTGATGCAAAAAAAGCACCTACGAGTTTTGAAAACGGAATGACAAAAGTTACCAATATGCTTATTAGATATATGGCAGTTATTTCTGTAGCAGTTTTTGTTATTTATTGTTTCATTAGAAAGGATGTAACAGAGGCTTTGCTTTTTGCTCTTTCTGTTGCTGTCGGTATTACGCCATCAATGCTTCCAATGATTGTAAATGTTAACCTTACGAGAGGTAGCAAGAGCTTGGCTAAAAAGAAAACCCTTGTAAAAAACATTCAATCAATTCAAAATATTGGTTCAATGGATGTGCTTTGTACTGATAAAACTGGAACCCTTACAATGAATAATATTGTTTTACAAAAATATGTAAACGTTAATGGCGAAGATGATGATTATGTTCTTAAATGTGCTTATTTAAATAGTGTTTTAAGTACTGGAATGAAGAACCTTGTTGATAGAGCAATAAATGCTTATGGAAAAGAACACAAAATTGATATTAAAGAGTACAAAAAAATTGATGAGATTCCATTTGATTATATGAGAAAAAGAATGTCGGTTGTTGTAGAAAATGATGATGGACATTTGATGATTACAAAAGGGGCATTGGAAGAAATTCTTAAAGTTTCTACAAAGGCTATAGTAAATGGCAAAGAAGTAAATTTGACAAATGATATAATTGATAAAGTAAATGACAAAGAAATGGAATTTGCAAATGGCGGTATGCAGGTAATTGCTCTTGCTATAAAGAGAAAATATGATGGAATGTTTACTACAGAAGATGAGCAAGATATGATACTTGTTGGCTTGATTGCATTTTTGGATCCACCTAAAAAAGATGCAAAAGTTACAATTAAAAAACTTAAAAAACTTGGAATTACTACAAAAGTTATTACAGGTGATAACCAGTACGCTACAAAGAGTGTATGCAATTATGTTGGAATAGACAGCAAAATTATTCTTGGAAAAGACATTGAAAAAATGAATAATGTTAAATTAAGAAAAGCTGTTGAAGAATATGATATATTTGCAAGAATGAACCCAATCCAAAAAGAGCGTGTTGTAAAGGCTTTGAAAGAAAACGGACATGTAGTAGGATACATGGGCGATGGAGTAAATGATGCACCTTCATTAAATAGCGCAGATGTTGGAATAAGTGTGGATACTGGTACAGATATTGCAAAGGAAAAGAGTGATATTATTCTATTGGAAAAGAGTTTGAATGTAATTTACAATGGTGTAATCGAGGGTAGAAAAGTATATGGTAACATTGTAAAATATATGAAACTTGCATTGAGTTCTGATTTTGGCGATGTTTTCAGTATTCTAATTGCTAGTATTTTTATACCATTTTTACCATTGCTACCAATTCAAATGCTAATTCAAGATTTTGTTTTTGAGTTATCACAAATAGCAATACCTTATGATAATGTAGATGAAGAATTTATTGCGAAACCTAGAAAGTGGGACACAAAAGATCTAGGAAAATTCATGCAAATTATGGGCATGATAAGTTCAATTACAGATGTGTTGGCATTTGCGATATTCTGGTATGTACTAGGTTACAACACAATGGAAAAACAAGCATATTTCCAAACAGCATGGTTTGTAGAGTGCATTGTTTCTGAAACAATGATAATTTACTATATTAGAACGGATAGAATTCCATTTACAAAATCTAGACCAAGCAATTTCTTAATTACTGCAACAATAATTACAATTGCTTGTACAATATTTATACCATTTATATTTAATGGAGTTCAAGATTTCAATTATGTAATCTTACCACCAGTATATTATGTATATCTTGTTTTGCTTGTTGCACTTTATGCTGTAATTGCACAAGTAGTAAAGAGTATGTATATTAAAAAATATCACAAATGGTTGTAAACAAAAATGTTTATAAATAAAGAAAAATCTATTAACGAAAAAATGTTAATAGATTTTTTTGTAAATTTCGACATTTATATCTTGTCAAATATAATTTTAAGTGATATAGTAAACGGGTACATTTATAACTATTTAAAGAGAAAGAGGAAACTAAATGAAATTATTCAAATCATATAGTGAAAAAGAAGTAAAGAGATTAATGCCAATTGTCAACAAAATCAACGCATTAGAACCAGATATGGAGAAGTTAACAGATGATGAATTAAAAGCTAAAACTCCATATTTTAAAGAACAATTAAAAAACGGAAAAACATTGGATGACATTTTACCAGAAGCTTTTGCTGTTGTAAGAGAGGCTTCAAAAAGAGTATTGGGAATGCGTCATTTTGATGTACAATTAATAGGTGGAATTGTATTGCATCAAGGTAGAATTGCCGAGATGAAAACTGGTGAAGGAAAAACTTTAGTTGCTACAGCACCAGCATATTTGAATGCTTTAACAGGTGAAGGCGTTCACGTAATTACAGTTAATGATTACCTAGCTAAAAGAGATAGTGAATGGATGGGTAAATTATATAATTTCTTGGGCCTTTCAGTAGGCTTGGTTATTAGTGGAATGAAGCCAAATGAAAAGCAAGAAGCATATAATTGTGATATCACTTATGGTACAAATAATGAATTTGGATTTGATTACTTAAGAGATAACATGGTAGTTTACAAAAATCAATTAGTTCAAAGAAAATTGAACTATTGCATTATCGATGAAATTGATAGTATTTTAATTGATGAGGCTCGTACACCACTTATTATTTCTGGTCGTGCAAATGAGGCTTCAGATATATACAAGAAAGCCGATAGATTTGTAAGCAAATTGGAAGCTAAAACATTGGTTGAAGAAGATGTTAAAGATGAAGAGCAAGAACAAGATAACGAAAAATATGATTATGTTATTGACTTAAAAGCAAAATCTGCATCATTAACTCAAAAGGGTATTGCAAAAGCTGAAAAAGAATTTGGACTAAAGAATTTTAATGACTTGGAAAATTCTGAATTAGTACATGCTGTAAACCAAGCACTACGTGCACATGGTATTATGAAAAAAGATGTTGATTACATTGTAAAGAATGGCGAAGTATTAATTGTAGATGAATTTACAGGTCGTATTATGTATGGTAGAAGATACAATAATGGTCTTCATCAAGCAATTGAAGCAAAAG
>CAYWAH010000057.1:0-4233 GCA_964456505.1 uncultured Clostridium sp.
CAAGCAATAAAGTTGCAGTCATTCCTAATTTTACATCTCCATCATTTTCAAATTCTATATCAATTGTAAATTTTCCATTACTTGCTGTACTTCCAATATGAGTAATATACCCTGCAAATGTTTTATCAATTGCTGAAATAGTTATTTTAACTTCATCTCCAACCTTAACTCTATTTATCTTTGTTTCATCTATTTTCATAGAAACTGTTAATATATTCTTACTTTGTATTTGTACATAATGACTATTCAAAATTTTACCTTCTTCGTCTGGAACCTTTAATTCTACGATATAGCAGTCATAAGGTGCTGTTAAATATGTTCCATTTGTGTATTTCAATATTTTTTCACCTTTTGCTACATAGGAATTTTCTTCCACATATACTTCTTCCAAATAGTATGTTGCATGTAATTCTACATTTTCTATTAAAGCAGATTTTACTTCACTTTTACTTGATAAAGTTTCTGTACTTTCCTGTTCCTCAGAATCAGTAGAATTTGAAGCATTATTTTGTTTTGTCTGTGTATGTTGACTTTGTATGTATCCTTGCGCATTATCACTATCTTCCGAATCAGTAAATAGATAAAAGCATATTATTCCAAGTATTATTATTAAAATCAATATCAATAATGGTGTCCCTATTTTTTTTAACTTCATATTAAAAATCCATTCCTTTCATTCTTTGCTTAAAAGTAACATAGTTATAAATGTCAAACTACTGGCCTTGCAACTAACTAATCTCACAATTTACAAAAATACGATAATATCGTACATCTCCATTTTCTGCAGTTACAGTAATAAGTATTTTATTTGTTCCTTCTTTTATATCGTCATTTCCAGTTACCACTACTTTTGCAGAAGTATCTTCTGTTGTAGCAGTTATATTTAAACTTGATGTATTTGTAACATTTACAAAATATGTTGTATTTTCTTTGTTAAAATGTGTGTTCAAATCTATACCTTTTACTTTTAATTTTTTTAAATAATTATTATTTGATCCATTGTATGTTGTTGTTTCTATTTTTTCGTTGCTTTGCGAAAAACCTTGTTTACTACTTGAGCTATTTGCTCCACTTACACTACTTTTATTATTTGTACCGCCTGTAACATTTGATGGTTTTGAAATTGTTCCTGTATTTTGGTCTTTTTGATTTTTACTATTTTCTTTTTGTTCTTCGTTTGTATTTGTACTATCTGTTGCTTTAGAATCTTTTGAATCTGTATCTTTTGGTGTATTGTCCTTTTGCGAAATTTCTTTTTCTGTATTTTCTTGTTCGTTTTTTTCTACTATAGTAACATTTTGACTTTCCTCTGACACAACTTTTTCTTGTTTTTGAGTAACTGAATTTCCTTCCTCGTCTTCAGATTCTATCTCTTCTTCTATAATAATTTTTGTAGTTAATTGTATTTTGCTATTTATTTCTGCATTTTCTGGTACTACATAACACAATTTTATTTGACTTAAATTCAATTTTGTTTTATCAATTTCAATTACAATTGCATCTTTTTCTTCTTCTATTGCCACATTTTCGTCTGTATAGATTTCTCCATTATCTATATTTGAATTTAATACTATTTTAAAATTGTCATATTCAATTTTGTTAATATTAAATGTCATTTCTAAGGTTTCTCCTGAATAAATTTTATTTGTACTTACTTCAAAGAAGTTTATATTTTGATTTGCAGAAATTGCATAAGATACTTGAGTTCCAAACAAAACTAAGATAAGTATTACACTTGATATAATTTGAATTTTCTTATTCATATTCCATCATCCTTCCTCATTATCGAGTTTTATATAAGAGCAAAATCACACTTTTCTTTTAATTAAAACAGAATTGGAATTTAAGTTTTAATTACTCTGTTCGTAGTGCTTCAATTGGGTTTAGTTTAGAAGCCTTATATGCTGGGAATATTCCAAACACAACTCCGATAAATAAACTTGAAGCAAAAGCAATCAATATAATACTAGATTTTGCTGCAAAGTTAAATCCAAAAGTTTGTAAGATAAGTCCTGCAGATATTCCTAAAATCACTCCAATTGCACCACCTAACATACATAGTATCAATGCTTCAATTAAAAATTGTACTAAAATATCTTTTCTTTTGGCTCCTAATGCTTTTCTAATTCCTATTTCTTTTGTTCTTTCTGTTACAGAAACAAGCATTACATTCATAACACCTATTCCTCCAACAACTAAAGAAATTCCTGCAATTCCTCCTAGTAGCAAAGATAAAGTATTTTGGATAGTCTCAGCTGTTTCTCTCATACTATCTTGTGATGACACTGAATAATCATCTGACGTAATAGTTAAAGTATTTTCTAAATAACTTCCAATTACTGCAGTTGTTGTATCTATTAAATTTTCGTTTTCTACTTTTACATATAATGTATTAATAGTTGTATCTCCATCTAAATATTTTGCTGTTGTAAATGGAATTATAAGCATATTGTCAACATTTGTTCCCATTGTACTTCCTACCTTCGCTAGAACTCCAACTATTGTATATTTATCTCCATTTAAGTTTATAGTTTGACCTACAATATCTTTATTTTTTGCATTTTCAAACAAGGTTGACGCTAAACTTGAACCTATTAAACATACTTTACTTGTATTATCTAAATCAATGCTTGATAATTTTCTTCCTGCATTTATGCCTAAATTCATTACTGTTAGGTAATCTGGCGTAGTTGCCAGCACTCTTGCTCTATTTGAAACGGCCGTCCCTTTACTTACTGTAGCTGAAATTGTTTTATATGGTGCTACACTTTCTACATTGCTAAGTGATAAAATTTCAGCTACCTGACTATAATCTAATGATGTATCATCAGATGAAATTGAAACTGTTAAAGTCCCTGTTCCAAGAGATTGAACATTTGACCTTACATTTGAGGTTGCCCCTTCTCCTATTCCTACTAATAGAATAACTGATGTAATACCTATTATTAAACCTAATGCTGTAAGACTTGATCTTAACTTATTACTTATTATATTTTTTATTGCATCTTTAAAAATACTTATAAATTTAACCAAAGTTATACCTCCTCTAGTTTTCCATCCATCATTTTTAAAATTCTCTTTGCTTTATTCGCAACATTTATATCATGAGTTATTAATATAATAGTTTGCCCTTCTCTATTTAGTTCTTGCAATAAATCCATTACTTCATGACCTGTTTTAGAATCTAAAGCCCCTGTTGGTTCATCTGCAAGAATTATTTCAGGTTCGCCAATTAATGCTCTTGCAATTGCTACTCTTTGTTGTTGCCCACCAGAAAGTTGAGATGGCATGTGTTTTTCTCTTCCTTTTAATCCTACTTTTTCTAAATACTCATACGCCTTTTTTTGTGATTCTTTTTTACTGATTCCTCTGTACATTAAAGGTACTTGTACATTTTCTAAAGCATTCATTTTTGGAAGTAAGTTAAAACTTTGAAAAATAAATCCAATTTTTTTATTTCTAATATCTGCTAAAGTGCTATCACTTGCTTCTTTTATGCTTAAATCATCCAACAAATACTCACCACTATCTGCAACATCTAAAAGTCCTAAAATATTCATCATAGTTGATTTTCCAGAACCAGATGGTCCTATAATTGCAACAAATTCTCCTTTTCTTACTGAAAAATTTATATTACCTAGTGCTTTTACAACTTGGTCTCCTAATTTAAAAGATTTACAAACATTTTTTAATTCTATCATAAACTTTTCCTTTCTTTTTCAATTGGTGTCGGTTCTTTTTTGTCGATATTATTGTTTTGAACTGTTTTGACTTCCTTTTGTTGAATTTTGAGAAGAGCCTCTTTTATTAGAATCTCCGCTTGGTCTTTCTCCAAATCCGCCTGATGGCATATCTCCTGAACCTCCCGGCATTTGGCCACCTCTTCCTCCAAACATATTGTTAGAATTTTGACTACTTGAAGTATTTGCATCTTGTGTAATTTCTGTTTCGATTTGTACTGTATCTTCAGTTGTAAGTCCTGAAGTGATTTGAACATAATTTTCGTCTGAAATTCCAGTCTCTACAACAACTTCTTCAGTAGTTCCATCACTATTTACTTTAACAACATATTTTTCTCCATTACTATTTGTTGCTACAGCATTTATCGGAACACATATAGCATCTTTTTCTTCTTTTATAATTATAGTACAAGATACACTCATTCCAAGCTTTACATTTCCATCATTTTCAAATTCAACTGTTGCATCAAAAGTTGTTCCTGAATTTGAATAT
>CAYWAH010000058.1:0-3739 GCA_964456505.1 uncultured Clostridium sp.
GAGATTCTACTTCGTTACTTTCATAATTGCTCATTGCTTCAAAAGCTACATCTTCAAATGATTTATTCTGTGTCTCTTGTTTCATTGGAAGTTGAACTTCTTGTTTTTGCTTTATTGGAGCTACTTGTTTTGTTTCAACTTCTTTATTTAAATCATTTATAACTTGGCTTAATGCTTTTTCGTTTGGTGCTGTTTCGATAAACTCTCGCATTTGATTATAAGAATTTTCATCATAGTTTTGTTTTATACTTTCTAGTTTGTCCCTTGCTTCTTGTCTTAATGTTTCTGCTTTTTCTGCTTGCGAGAATCCATTTTGAGACGTTTTTTGTTCTTGGTTGATATCTTTGTTGTCTGTATTTTGTGATTGTATATTTTCCTGTGTTACTGCTTGAACAAACTCTTTTGCTTTTTGTATATCCTGCTCACTTGCATTTTGCTTTCTTAAGTCTGCTTCTATGTCTTGATTATTGTCTCCACCTAATCCAACTAAATTAAGTATAGCTGTAGATAATGTAGTCGCTTTTATAGTTTCGCTTGTATTATTTAGCCATTCTTTCCATTCAGGTAATTTCTTGTTGTTTACAACTCTATCTATTAAATTTCCTACATTATCTTCTACTATCTCTTCTAAGTTTTCTCCTATTATTCCTGTTGCTTTATCTGCGATATTTCTTCCTAATTGTGATTTTATTTTACTTTCAATCGTATTATTAACTAGTTTTTGGATAGAACTTTTTTCAGCTCCTTTAGTTAAGATGTTTGCATCAAACATTTTCTCTGTCAAGTATGACGTTATACCTTTTGCTATTCCTGTTGCCATTGCTTTACCAGAGGCATCTTTATTTTCATTTAATACTTCTTGTGCAGAACTTCCTCCAACTTGTAAACCTTGTAAAACTGCTCCTCCGCCTGTACCTGCTGTCAATAAAGCATTAGTTGCTACATTTGCTACCGTATTGGTTGCTCCTGTTACTGTTCTTACACCTTTATCCTCTAATCTACTATTTACTTTATTAAAATATGTAGCTTTATCATTTATTTCTCTTCCCTTATCTACAATTTTGTTGTACCAATTATCTAGTTTTTCTTGTTCTTTCTCATTCGCTATTAGTTTAGCTGTTTTTAGTACATCAGATGCTAGTGTAGTTCCTATATTTGCAACTCCCCCTACTGTTTGCTTTGCTCCTCCTATTATTGAATTTCCAAAATGTTCAGTTACAGCATTAAACTTTTCTTGAGCTGAACCATTTTTCATTATTTTATTAAAATTATTCGCTTCTTTCATTGCATCTATGTCAGCTGAACTAAGTCTTGTTGCATTTGCTATTTCGTTTTTACTAGCTAAAGTCATAGCATTTTTATTATTTACAATATTTTTTATTTGGTCCCATATACTTGTATTATTTTTGCTATTTGTGTCCTTGCTATTATTTGAAAAAGTTTGTATAGCAGAGGGTTGAATTTCCCTTTTTATGTTATTATTATTTTGAGAATAATGTATATTTTGATTAATATTAAGTTTTCTTTTAAATTCTTCTTCCCTTTGCTTTCTTGCTTCAGCATTTCTTTGTGATGTTATAATATTTTGCCCTATATTCTTCCATAAACTTCCTGTTACTACATTCGATATCTGTTTTACTGTACTATCAGAGGTATTTGATGATTTTTTCTTTTTTTCTTCCTCCTCTTTCTTTTTCTTTATTTCACTCCAAGACATTTCTTACCTCCTATAATCCAAGCTTCTTTGTTATTGCCTCTGCTTCTTCTTCTGTTATACTTCCATTCTTATATGCGTTATATACTGAATTACTTGCATTATTCTTAACCGTCTTTAATGCTCCTGAAATATTTCCTGATTTTAAATTTGTTACTATTGAACCTAGTGTTAATCCACCTTTTGCAGTTTCTTTTAATAATTCTTTCACATTATCTAAAACATTTTGAGCACTTTTACTTAATTTTGTATTACCGTCATCAGTATTTATGCTAGTAGGACTTGATGACGATTTTTTAGAAGATTTCCTTGTTGTATAACTTCTCCTAGAACCTCCACTACTTCTTGAACTACTAGCCTTAGCTTTTTTTGACAATTCATATTCCTTTTGCCATTGAGAATCTGATACTTTATCTCTGCTCTTTTGATAATTAAACGTTTTATTCCATTGCTTATCACTAACTTTGTCTCTACTCTTTTGATAGTCATAATTCTTTTGCCATTGTGTATCTGCAACTTTATCTCTACTAATTTGATAGTTATAATTTCTATCATTTTGAGCTTTTTGATAATCAAATTCTTGTTGCCAATTAGATTGTGCAAGTGCATCTTGTTGTTTCTGATATAAGAATTGCTCTCTATTATTTCTTAAATCATATTCTTCACTTAATAATTGCATTTTCTGTTTATATAGCTCTAATGCGTTTTGAGCAAGTGTTATATCTCCATTTTGTCTTGCTTGTTGAATTTGAAAATCAACATCTGCTTTTAAATCTCTTGCATTATTAAGTGTAGATGTTATGTTATTTTGATATGTATTATAAAGCCTAGACATAGTTGTCTCTGCATATCCACTATTTGCTAATCCTTGTCCTGCTAAATTCTCTGCTTGTTGTCCGAATGGATTAGTAGCTTTTCTATAATCTTGATACAAAGCTCTATTTTGTTGTGTAGCCTCTTTGTCTATATCTTCTTTTTGCCTTGCTAAACTATCTACTTGCATTTGAGTTTGTTTATTTACTATATCGTTTTGCTGTTTCAAAGCATTATCTAGCATATTTTGTTTTTGCGAAGTTAATCTTTCTATATCTTCATATCCTTCTGCCATCTTTTACCTCCTTGCTTATTTATTTTCTAATGTTTCAATTCGTTTTTCTAGTTCATCAATTTTTTTCTTTTGACTCTGAATAAGTGCTAACATTGGTGGGATTATATATCTTTCATTCCAATTTTCAACTTCTCCATTTTCATTGTAATCTGTTGCAATAGGATATATTTTTGATACGTCTTCTGCTATAAATCCAACTAAGTCTTTATTATATCTGCAATCTTCTTTATTAGGTTGATATTCTTCTTTGTACTTGAATTGTTTTACTTTTAAATCATATAATCTCTCAGGATTAAATTCTTCTTTTTCTAATTCTTTTATATCCTTTTTGTATCTTTTTGAAGAATAATTTATTCCTTTTCTTAAAAAACCTTCAGTATCAATAAATACATTGCCCGCAGTTGATACTTCTCGATTAAATATTCCTCTAAATCTTACATCTCCTTCACTATACAAATTCCCACGATTATATATTTGATTAATAGCACTTAATGAATTTACAATATGTTCCTGGTCTCCAGATTGTTTAGCTAAATTATATGCAGAAATAATATTATCAATTGTTCTATGTTGAATTTTATCATTTGCTAATATTGGTAACCAAGAATCAGATGTATTTTCTGTACCTAAATCAAATTGATACCCATTTACTTTTCCTTCATAATTTGGTGCTACTATTTTCTTTTCAAAATCAGTATGGTCATCATGGAACCATACACTATTTAATCTTTCATTATTTGACCTATAATCAATCCAAGCAAAATCATTTGCATCGCCAAGAAATAAATGTCTACCATAAGATGGGGTGACTATACCAAGTTCATGCCCTGCGTGTACGTGTCCGTCTGTATCAATATCTCCGAGTATATACAATTTTCCATTATCTGCACTAATATAAGCTATAGTTTTCCAATCTG
>CAYWAH010000059.1:0-3648 GCA_964456505.1 uncultured Clostridium sp.
TTTTTATCAACTCATTTCTTTGCCTTTTAGTTGAGTAATCTTCCGTTTTCCATACGTTTTTTATCAATAATATACCCTTTTCTTGAATATTCTTTTAAAATATTAGTTGCCCATCTTCTAAATTGAATAGCTCTGTCTGAATTTACTCTATATCCCACTGCAAAAACAGCATCTAAATTATAATATAAAATATTTCGTTTTACTTCTCTATTTCCTTCTTTTTGAACTACCGAGAATTCCTCGGTAGTTGTCTTTGACTCTAGTTCATTATCTTTATATATATTTTTTAAATGAAGTCCAACATTATCCGAGGAGCAATTATATAATTCCCCTATTGCTTTTTGCGTTAACCATAAGTCTCCATTTTCAAATCTAACCTGAATTCCATTTTGATGCGTTTCGTTTTCAAAAACAATAAATTCTGCACTGCTACTTCTTATTTCTAATTTTTTTTCCATAAAACATGTCCTCCATAAAAAACAATCTTTTTATAAAAGTTATTGCTACTACCCTTTGTCTTTCAAACTTTTTATTCCAATATCCAAATATTATATCAAATTTAATTTTATCATTTTTAGATAGTCATAGTTAAATAATTTTTCACTAGTTAGTTTTTATTATTAAAACTTTTGTTCGTGATTATTATATAATCATATTTGCAATATGTCAATGTTTTTTATACCATTCTATTAATTAAAATTGATAATGTCTTAAGTAGTTAAATGTCAAAATACAAATTAGTAAAATCTTAATAGTAAAATAATATTGAATAGAATTTTTTATTTAATTTAGACTAGAAAAGAGGTGAGAGCCATGAAAGTTATATGATTTAAAAAGGCAAATTTAATCACAATATTTGATTATGATATTCAGCCTAAAATTGAATATTATAATTATATTTTAGAGAAATTAAATATTGATTCTCTAAAGACTATTGAAGTTAATCCTGAAACAGCATGTTTTGATTTTACATATATACCTTTGGAATACTTCTTTAGTGAAATTACCGTTTACATTTTTCATATATATCTTCAATTAACTATTGATGATCGAAGAAAAATCAAATGATAATTTTAAAGTGACAGAACAGTTTTACTGTTCTGTCACTTTAATTTTATTTCAATAATTCTTTTGTTTGAATTTATACTCTATATTTAGCTTTACAATTTTCTCTATTACTTCAATCTTTTTTCAAATACTTTTATGTGCTTACTATTACTTTGTCTAAACTATAATATAATCGTATAAACATTTTATCCATTTATAATGTTTTCGTCTTCATACTCAATTCCATTTTCAGATATGTTTTTTGCTTTATGTACTTCAATATTTTTTTGAGATTCATTTTTTAATAAATTTGCAAATAAGATTACATCGTCCTCACTTGCCACAACATCCTTATTTAGTGACGCAATTTCATTTCCTACCATTGTTAAAGGATAAATTCCTATTTCTATAGTTTCTTCTTTTTGCTCATTTACTTCTATATTATCAATTAAAAGATTTTTATGAATCAATATAAAATTAAACCCTTTTTGGTTTTTAAAATTTAATGTTATTGAACTATCATTATATATAAGGCCTAATTCACTTAATGTCATAATCTCTTTATATTTTATATCACATTTTTTTAAATATTCTTTATAAGTTGGTAAAAATAATTCCTGTCCATTATATATTGTATGCGAGCATATCTTTATAAACAACTCTGCATCTTTCTCCCCTAAATTTTTTAAAACATCTATTGTCTTTAATGAATATGATGTAGGCTTATTTATTTCTCCAGCAATATTTTTGCAATATACTCTTAATTTGAAGTACCTCCTATGATTATTTGTTTGGTAAAATAACTATATCATTTGGTACTTTCTTTTTCAATATTCAGCTAATTTTATTTTATACATATGTGTGACATATGTATTGTAAAACTATAATAAAACTACATTTTTTATTTGGATATTTGTCAAGTATTCGTAGGTAACTTTTTTATTTAATTTAAAATTTCCTCGCAATGCTTTTGTTTAAAACAATTTTATTATTTTGGCTTGCTTAATAAAGCAAATCAATATATTCAATTTAATTCACTTATTTCTTTATATTTACTATGTTTTTCATTTCAACATTATATCCTAAGTTTCTCAACATTCTTTCAGCATATCTTATTGAAACCTGACTAAAAAATGGAATCTTAGGTATTCTATCATGATTTTTAGTAATAATTGCAATGATAATAGTATAATCTGATGCTTTAAAATCATTTGGAAATCTAAAGTCAAATCCAACCTTTGCAATTTTATTATTAGATTTTTTTCTAAATTCATCATCAAGTAAAAGTTCTGCTGAAACTGTTGCCTGGTTAAACAAATGACTTAAATATGCAGAACCTCCATTTTTCTTTATATGTATAAGTTCATTTTTATTAGTCATAATATCACAAAGTTCTATTTTATTTCCAGTACCTTCTCCGAAAGGAATCTCTCCAACTTTATGCATCAGATAAGATCCATCCAAACTATTTGATAGTTTCTCATTGTAATCATCCTCTTTTTTCATTGTATCATCATAGTCAATAAAATTTATATTTGATATTTTTATTTTGTTATATTCATTTTTAATTCGATTAGCATAATTCTTATCTATCTTATACCACCTTTCATTATTTAAGCAATATTGATTTTCACCATATTCTATTTCCGCAGTTATACATTTAAATGCATTCCATTTATTAACTTCCTCCCCTTCTGTATTAATGACAATTACTTTATTTTTCTTTAAATCATTTATTGAATCTATATTTCCTTTAATAACATCATCAATTTCTATGTCATCAAATATTTTTTCATCATTTCCATATCTAAATCCACTTATTTCTTCCCACTGGATAATTTCTGGAACTGTCATCCAAACTTTCTCCCATTTTTTCTCTTTAATATATTCAATAAGAATGTCATTTAATTTCTCTTTTACATCTTTTGATTTAATATATTTAATATTATCAACCCATTCAAAATTTATTTTATATCTATCTTCTTTATATTTTTTATAGCATTTTTCCAAAAAATTATCTATATTGTTTATATCTGTATCAGCTTGAATACTTAAAATATCTCCTCCAGTTATGTTTCCTTTTCCAAATATTTCATCATTACACTTTATTGTAACAAATTTTATTAAATCTCTATCTACCTCAAATCCAAAATCATTAATACTAGTTGTTTTTGGCATTTGTTCCTGGCTCTGTTTTTGATTTCCGCCAATACTTAATTTTGAGATTTTTCTGATTGGATTTTGTTCTGCCAAGTTTAAAACTATCTTTAGGCCAAATTGTTCTTCAAATACATCATCAGCAAATAATGCTTTAGCTTGTCCAAACACAACTGCAAATTTTATTTCCTTTCCATCTATTATTACTTTATCAATCAATACAACTTTCGAATTAGCTTGTATTAAATTCTCATTATCCATTAAAAAAAATTTTTCAAGCCATATAGGTTTATGAGTATTTGATGGAACATAAAAAGCCTTTTTGTCTTTGGAATATTCTTTCAATATTTTTATTTCTTTTTCATTGTTAAAGATTTCTTCATTTTTTTTCCTTCTTTTATTAAATAAATTGATAATTTATTTCTTGACATCTTTACTATTCCT
>CAYWAH010000060.1:0-3387 GCA_964456505.1 uncultured Clostridium sp.
CAAATATTATACATAAATCATTATCCATTCTTCTTAATTCATCTGGAGTCATTAAAGCTCTTGCCATAATTTGATCTGAATTACTATAACCTTGTTTATGATGCCCTTTATCTCTATTAACAGAAGTACTATAATGGCTTATTGTTTTTTCTCCTAAAGCCTTAGAAAAATATTCAACTGTTTTTTGAGAGTTACTTCCTAAAAATAAATGTGTATCGCAGTTACCTATTATTGTTTCATAAGATTTATCATAGATTGCTTCTAATTGGTCTAAGTTTTGTAAAATAACACTAAATGAAATCTTTCTACTTCTACTTGTAGATATTTTTTGATCAAAATCTGGAATCTGTCCAATATTTGCAAACTCGTCTAATATAAAGTATGTAGGTACTGATAGCTTTCCACCATTATTGTCTGCAAAATCATATAATTGTTGTATCATTTGAGCAAAGAATATTGTAAGTAAGAAATTGAATGTAGTATGTGTATCAGGTGAAATTACATATACCGCAGTTTTTTCTCTTCCTATTTGTTCAAAATCTATTGTATCTGTTGATGTTAGCTCTGCTATTTCTTTTGAATCGAATTTTCCAAGTTTAGATTGTAATGTACTTAAAATTGAACTATATGTTTTTTCTGGTGCAATTTCAATAGATTTGTAGTTCATTCTAGCTGGGTGATCATAAGGTAATTGACTCATGAGTTCTGTTAATAAGTTACTTCCCCCATTTGAATTTGCAGCCCTAACTAGTTCTGCACAACTTGCTAAATTTTGTTCTTCTTCTGGTCTTGTTGCAAGCAAGTAATATATTAAAGCTTTTAATAATGTTTCTGCAGAATCATCCCAAAATGGGTCTGATGTGCTATCTGCTGATCTTTGTCCTTTTACTATAGTGTGTGCAATTACATCTACATCTATTTCTGAAGCAACATGCATTAATGGGTTATATCCATCACTATATTGAGGGTGTACCAAATTTAGTACTTTTATTTTGTATCCGTTTTGTTTTAAATAACCAGCTGTTCTATCATATAATTCTCCTTTAGGGTCTGTAAATACATAAGAACCAAGTAATTGATATGCATTAGGAATTGAATATGATGCAGATTTACCAGATCCAGATCCTCCGACTACTAATACATTAACATTTCCTCTTTTATCTACTGGTAAATAATTATTTTCTGCTAAAATAATTCCTTTATTTTTATTTAAAATTTTATATTGTTCGCCATGTTGACTCCAATCACTTGACCCATGTTCTATATTATCATATTGGTGTTTTGGCATTGTTCTAACAAATCCAATAATAAAGAATATTAGATATATTATTGTTATAACAAACCAATTAGAGCATAAAGTTCCAAATAGTGCATGTTTAAAAATATAGCCTATAGATGTTCCAGGAGCCCCTATTGCTTGACTATATACTTGAAAAAATCTGCTTAGGAAATCTATATTTGGATTGCTTTTTGACTGTACCGTAGCAACATTTTTTGCTACAGTAAATGGCAAAACTAGCACTATAGTTAAAATTACCCATAGTACTAGTCCAATTATTATTACTTTTTTATTTTTCTTTAATCCTTCTGTTATTCTGTAATTCATTGCTTACACCTCTCTTTGGTTAGTTATGTAATGTTTTCTTATTATTTCATCTTGGTTTATCTTTCTCCTCTGCCTCCAGCCTCTGCTTTTATCATTAGCCCTAAAGCTATTTCCTCCGGAACTATTCCTCTTATAGCAGAATTAGTAACTTCTGTTTCTCTACCTCTACCAAATGACATTACATTACATACCTTTGGAATTTCTGCTGTAATTCCATTACTATGTGCTCTATAATTTTCTTTTTTAGCCATTATATGTCCTCCTTCTTTTATCTTATTCAAATTAGAATTAAGATTATCTTATTTGCAAATTATTCAATTACTTTTAATTTAATTCAAATGCAAAATAAGATTTATATGGTTTTAATTTACACTTTCCTTTAACTTCATTTGTTTTTTCATCAAAATAAAGCGTTGGCTTCACTTCTTCTGCTGTATCTGGATCTATAATAGTTATAGACCTTTTTAAATTTGGAGTGTATTGAACCTCTTTAAGCTCAGTTGGCTCCTCTGAGTATATTTTATTGTATTTAAATGGCATTGGTTTTTTTGTAATTCTAACTTCATCTCCCATTAACATACCATTATTAATTACTACTTTATCTTTTGCAAAAGAAAATATCATCAACATGTTTCCGTTTTCGTCAGGGTCTTCAACATAAAAAGTTTTCTTAGACATGTCCCCAACAATTTGCTCAGTGCTGTTTAATCTTTCCATAGTAAATTTAGGATACCTATCTAAATATTCTTTTTTTGTAGTATACACCTCATAAATGACTGTTTTTACTCCCTTAGGGTCTGTGATACTAAAGTGTTTTCCTTGCCATGTTTCCATATTTTATTCCTCCAATTTCTATGATTTTTTAATCCATAGTTTGTCTTATGTATAATCACACTAAACATAATTATACAATATATTCCACTTTATGTCAATAGAATTCTTATAATTTATGAATTCTTTTTGAAAAATATCAATTTTTTTCAAATTCAAATTCTAATAGTTTCTCGGATTAAATGTTGAAATTTTATTTAAATTTTCAAACAAATTTCTTTCTTCTGATGATAGTTTTTTTGGTACCATAACTTTTATTTCTGCTACTAAATCTCCTCTACCACCTTTTCCGTCTTTATATCCTTTTCCAGGTATTCTAATTACTTCACCTGTCTGAATTCCTTCTGGTATGTATACTTGTGTGGGTTCATCTATTGATGATACTTGTGCTTTTGTTCCAAGTGCCGCTTCCCATGGTGTTAAATATAGGTCTGTATATAAATCATTTCCTTTTAGTCTGAATTTTTTGTTGTTTGTAACATTTACTTTTATAAACAAATCTCCATTTTTTCCACCATTTGTTCCTTCTTTTCCTTGCCTTAAAAGCCTAATTTTTTCGCCATTTCTAATTCCTGCAGGAATTGAAATTGTAAAAACTTTCATTTTACCATCTACAGTTCTAAGCGAAATCTTTTTTTCTTGTCCATAAAAACTTTCTTCTAATCCTACATCTATGCTTGTTTCAATATTTTCCCCATTTATTGGAATCTTTTTAGTTTTTTGCATAATTGTTTTTTCATCTTGATTTGCTCCAAAAAACATATTGAAGAAATCGCTAAATACTGAACCGGTTGACCTGCTTGCTTCTTCGTATTTTTTCTTTCCTACATTACTTGTCCACATTCTATCATATTTTCTTTTTGTAGAAGGATTTGAAAGTACTCTATATGCTTCATTTACATCTTTTATTTTTTCCTCTGAGAGTCTGTCTTGAACATTTACATCTGGAT
>CAYWAH010000061.1:0-3224 GCA_964456505.1 uncultured Clostridium sp.
TTTATCTTTTCTTTTAATTCAATATTCTTTTCTTTAAATTGTTGAAATTCCTTTTCATATTGTATATTATCTGGATTTCTTCTTGTTCTTAACAATAATTTTTGATAAACATTTCTGTAAATTCTTAAATCATCATCTTCTTTCATAAGTCTTTGTTGAGTTCTAAAATGTCCTACTTCTTTGCAAGTCTTTCCATTTTCATAAATATTGCTACAATAAATTTCATTTGACCTACTATCAGGTACAAAATATTTACCACAATTCTTACATCTTTTTATCTCTATATTTTCAGTTGTTGCAATCTCAAATAATTCTACAATAAAACTTTGAATTATGTTATTGCAGCTAAAACAATAAGGAGATAATTTATCATCATCTACATATTTTGCAATTTCTTGCGCATCTTCTTCATCTGTAATAGAGAAGTATGTAAAATCTCCAAAGTTATTGAATTTTATTTTTAAATCTTCTGATTTGCACAATTTTAAAACAGCAGAAGATTTTTTACTTCCTCTTAAAATATATAATCTCTGTGCTGGAGATAACTCATGCAATTCTTCTAAATCATTTAAATTGTATATGTATTTTATATCCTCTATAAAAGCCTTTTTATATTTTTCCAATTTATTTGCAGATTGATTAAGAATATTTTTTATCATGTCTAGATATTCATCTTCATCATAATCTCTGTAAATTGGCATATCAGAAAATTCAGCAAAAGAAATTATGCTATATTTATCAATAAACGCTTTAAAATTTTCAAATGAATTAAAATCAGTATTTACAAAATCACAAAGTTGAAATCCTAATTTTAATTTTTCATTTTTATTATAAAATTCATAGCTTTTATGTTTTTCATTATATCTAAATGACTGATATATAATCATTTTTGTTCTTGCAAGTTTATTTATAAAAAACTGTATATCCTTTGATATTTCTAATCTTCTCATATTTACCTCTTATTTTTGTTATTTTTCTGAAAATATTTTAACACAAACTATTGACTTTGTAAAGTAATTATGATAATATCTAGTTAGTTCTTTTGAAATCGTTATCAAAAAACTAACGGTTATTATGATATGAACATTGAAAATTGAATATTTAGTTATTAGGTACGAGATAATGATACTCTTACACAGCCACAGCTCGAGCGTGATAAAACCGTCGCAAGCAATGGGTGTAACTCGGCAAATAGCGGAGTGGTGAAATTCCAGTGAAGTAATTTAAAGATTACCATCTAATAATTCCCAAATGATGAGGGGCTGAAATAAATATCATCATAAAAAAATACAATAAAAGGAGGAACGCAAATGGAAAATACAAGAGAACTTACAGTAGATAAAAGTAAATTATTTTTTACAACAACAGATGTATGCAGAATATTAAAAATTGGAAGGAAAAAATGTTTAGCATTATTTCATAGAGATGACTTTCCTTGTTTAATATATGGAAAAACATTCTTAATTGAAAAAGATAGTTTTATAAACTATTTCAAAAATAGAAATGTAATACTTGCAGATAAAACCATCGAAATGGATTAAAAAATTGAAGACTTAAATATGGAACATTTAAATCTTCAAACTATATATACTTTGAAAAGGGAATATCCCTTTCTATTTAATTATAAACGAAAAATAGAACAAAATCAAGATATTCCCTTAATTTTTTAATGAAAGGAATAGAAAATGATAAAATTAAAAGAAGGTATAGACTACAATATTTATACTGCTGTAAAAAAGAAGCCAAAGCCAACAGCTAACGGAACAATGTGCAATAATTGTAAAGAATGTACTCACAAAAAAGTATGCTTAAATAGAAGAAATCTAAATACAATGAATAAGTGCAAAACTTGTAAAAATTGCACAGATGCAGAAAATTGCGATAAGTTTTATATTTATAATGGATTTAGGATAGAACTTAAAAATATAAAATTAGATGATGGTACAAAAATAAGAAAGCAATTCACAGCACATACAAAAGAAGAAGCAATTCAAAAAGCAAAAGACTTTATAATATTTACAAAAGAGCATGGATTACCTAATACAAAAAATTTAAAAACAGATGATACCTTTATTACACTAGGTAGAGAAATGGAAGCAAATAAATACAAAATGGGTATAACGAAAGACAATGCTTATGGAACTAATTTACAAACAATAAGTAGATTAGAAGGATATAGAGTTACGAATAAACCAATTCAGAAAGTAACAAGAAAAGAATTGGTTGATTTATTAGAAGCAGAAAGAGTAAAATCTAATTCTGTAATAAAGAAAGATCATTCCGAATTAAAGCAAATAATGGAGTTTGCTGTTCATAAAAATATAATTAATGAGAACTATTTTGTAGGAACTTATGGTATAAAAAGACCTTTAAGTTTTAAAGAAGATAAAAAAGTAGAGCCATTAACCAGAGATGAACAAATAAAACTTGAAAATCAATTAAATAGAACCAGTAAAAGAAGTGATGCAATACTTATGATTGCCCTAAATACAGGTATGAGAATCGGCGAAATACTTGCTTTAAAATTAGAAGATATAAAAACAGATATGGATGATATTTTTATAAATGTAAATAAAACATTAACAAAAAATTTACAGAAAGAAATTATTGTCGGTCCACCTAAAACTAAAAAAGGGTACAGGAAAATTAAGGTAAGTAAAGAAACTAAAAAAGCAATTGAAATTGCTAAAAAGTTTATGATTCCTAATGAAGAGAATTATTTATTTCTTCAAGCAAACGGGAAGTTCTTTGCAGACAATACAATAAATTCACATTTTAAAACAGTTGCAAAAAATGCAGGGCTTACTATTGATGTAAATACACATATGTTAAGACATACATTTGCAACAAGATGTATTGAATCTGGTATGGAACTTACTGTATTGCAGGTTATTTTAGGACACGAAGATATACAGACAACCATTAACACCTATGGCAAAATATATGATTATTTTAAAAATAACGATTTTGCTAAATATGAAAAATATATTGATGAAATACGAGAGAAATATAATGAAAATACAAATGATTAAATGGTTTAACATACCAATTATATAAAAAATTATAATTCAATGACACTCAATAGGAATTGCGACACACTTTTGTCGTAATTCCTAACACATTTAAAAATTCAGTGTTTAAGCCTATTTAAGGTTTTATTTCAATTTACCGCCTCGACCATAAAAAAAGAATATCAAGAATTTTAAAAATATCTTGATATTCTT
>CAYWAH010000062.1:0-2852 GCA_964456505.1 uncultured Clostridium sp.
ACTTCCCTTACAACATTTTGACCACCACCATTTATGCAACCGCCATAGCAATTCATAACTTCGATAAAATCGAACTTATTTTTTTTAGTCAACAATTTTTCCAAATTTCTCATTCCATAAACGACTGCAATTCTCACATTAAAATTACCAATTTTATATGTAGCAGTATATGTTGGGGAAGTCATTTCAATATGGTAAATGTTTTCCTTTGGAGTTTCGCCTGTGATAATATAATGTGCCATATTTAATGCTGATTCCATTACACCACCGCTTCTTCCAAACATCAATCCTCTTGAAGAATGTGTGCTTAACAACGAATCAAATTTAGATGCTTCCACATTGTTAATATCAATTTTTAATTCTCTTATTAAATCAGATAATTCGCTTGTTGTTATTACATAATCTGTGTCGTTAAATTGTTTTTCATATTTTTTTGCTGTGCAAGGCGCAACAACAACAGAAATAATTTCATCATCAATTTTGTTTGTTTCCTTGAAATAATTTTTTACTAATGCAGATTGCATTCCAATAGGACTTTTGCATGTTGACAAATTTGGTATCAATTCAGGATGATACATTTCGGCATATTTTACCCATGAGGGGCAACAACTCGTAAACATTGGCAAAGCATTTTTTGAAGTTGCATTTTTCTTTTTCTCTCTTTTTACATTGTTTTTTAATCTTTCAACTAGTTCCGAAGCCTCTTCCATTATTGTTACATCTGCTCCGAAAGCAACATCAAAAACATAATCAAATCCAATTTTTCTTAACATTGCAGGCAAATATTTTTCCATGTTTTTGCTGTCTTTTATGCCAAACTTATCGCCTATTGAAACTCTCACGCCTGGAGCAATTGAAATTGCCACTTTTTGATTTGGCTTTTTATTCTGCAATATTTCAAGTATCTTGTCATACTCTTTTTTAGGTTGTAACGAATCAACCGGACATTTTATAACGCATTGTCCACAATTTATACACACTGTGTTATCTTTGGTTCTGTTCAATCCAACTTGTGATGTACACACATCATAGCAAAGTCCACAGAATATGCATTTTTCTCTTATCTTCGTTATGCTAGGATTGTCTTCAGCCACATCAATTATTTTTCTATTTGGAAGTTTTCCATAATAACATCTTAAAGGTCTTTGGAAAATACCAATCAAACAGTTATTGCATTCAATACATTTTGACTTTGTTTCTGTTCCATTTTTATATTTGTTAATCAAGTCAGGCTCAATTATTAAAGGTCTAGACATTGAAACAAAATCTATGCCATCTTCAAGTGTTTCTCTTATTTCTTCTAAATCATGTATTCCACCAACAACTATAACTGGAATGTGAACCGCTCTTTTGATTTTTACTGCAGTTTCAACATTGTACATTCTTGTTGGCTCTTTGCTTTTAAACATTTTTGAAAGCATTGGTTTTAATGTTTTCTTTACTTCTGTTGGCAAATTTTTTATTCTTGGATAATCATGTTCAATCATCTCAACAGGAACCTTACCATATAAAGGTCCCATGCTTTTAAATTCAAGTGCTCTTGAAACTTCTATTGCATCTATTCCAGACTTCTCAAGCCTTTTTGAAATGCTTACTGCAAGTCTTGTATTTATTCCATCTTTAACATCATCATCAGAATTTACTTTTGCAAATATAGGAAAATCAGGCATCAATTTTTTTGCTTTTTTTACTATTTCATCAACTATTCTATATCTGTTTTCAATTGTTCCACCATATTCATCTTTTCTTTTATTAGTGAATGGGGATAACATTTGGCTCAAGAAATATCCATGTGCACAATGAAGTTCAACTCCATCAAATCCTGCATTTCTCGCTCTAGCAATTGCATTTACAAAATCATTTTCTACTCTTTTAATTGTTGCTTTTGAAATTTTATTTACATTGAATTTTTTTCTTGCAACACCATTTGTTCCGCAATGAACAAGTTGTGCAACAATTGGAGTATTTAATTCGTGGATTCTGTCAGTCATTTTTTTCAAAGGCTCTATTCTATCATCGCTTTCGATCATAGACATTCCTTGGACTGGAGATTTTCCATCTTCGCTTACTGCCATATATCCAGTAATTATCAAGCCAATTCCACCATTTGCTAAATCTTCATAAACTTTTGTTAGTTCTTTTGTTACGTTTCCATCTTGGTCAGCCAATGATTCATCTGTTGCCGCTCTGAATACTCTATTGTTTATTTCGATTCCAGCAATATTTGTTTTTTCAAAAATAAATTCATCTTTCATCTACTAACTTTCCTCTTTTGAATTTGTTCTTATGTTGCCTAATTTATATTAAGTTCCGTTTTCATAATTCGGTTTTATTATACTACATGTTTATTTTTTTTACCATATTATTTCAAAATTTCATTATTTTATCATTAAAGTATTGTAATAATGATAAAATAATGATAAGATATCTGTATTATTGGGAGGTGAAAATTATGAATATTAGACCAGTATCGGATTTGAGAAACAAATTTCCAGAAATAGAAAATTTAGTATTGAAAGAAGATGAAGCAGTATATCTTACAAAAAACGGATATGGTTCAATGGTTGTAATGAGTATTGATAAATATTCTCAAATGGTAGATGAAAATGAAGCAATAGAAAAGCATTTTAACAATCAAAATATTGATGAACTATTAGAGCAATCCGAAAAAGAAATTAAAAATCCAAATACCAAATATTATTCAACTAAAGATGTAACTGAAATCGTTGGGAGGATTTTAAATGCAAAAAAGTAAATATGAAATAAAGTGCAAGAAATCTTGATTCACTTATTTAAATTTTGAATTTCATTGAAATATCAAAAGAATTGTTATATAATATGAAAAATTTTGA
>CAYWAH010000063.1:0-2823 GCA_964456505.1 uncultured Clostridium sp.
GGAAAAGCATTTAGAAATGAAATAACACCTGGAAACTTTACATTTAGAACACGTGAATTTGAACAAATGGAACTTGA
Source organism: uncultured Clostridium sp. (assembly GCA_964456505.1). GTDB lineage: Bacteria > Bacillota > Clostridia > TANB77 > CAG-508 > CAG-793. The sequence goes on from CAYWAH010000063.1 coordinate 78, forward strand.
ATTCTTTGTAAAACCTGGTACAGATTTGGAATGGCAAAAATATTGGAAAGAATTTTGCATGAACTTTATGCTTTCACTTGGAATTAACAAAGAAAATTTGAGATTCAGAGATCACTCAAAAGAAGAACTTGTATTTTATAGCAAGGCAACAACAGATATTGAATTCAAATTTCCATTTGGTTGGGGTGAATTAATGGGCATTGCTGATAGAACAGATTATGATTTATCAAAACACCAAGAACACTCTAAAGAAGATTTAACATATCTTGACCCAGAGACAAATGAAAGATACATTCCATATGTTATTGAACCATCAATGGGAGCAGATAGATTAACACTTGCAATTTTAGTAAATGCGTATGAAGAAGAAAAATTAGATAATGATGATTCAAGAATCGTAATGCATTTACATCCAGCAATTGCACCATATAAATGTGCTGTATTGCCTTTGTCTAAAAAACTTAGTGATAAGGCAAATGAAATATTTGATATGCTTTCAAAAGATTTTGCTGTTGATTATGATGAAGCAGGTTCAATTGGAAAGAGATATAGAAGACAAGATGAAGTTGGAACTCCTTATTGCATTACTGTTGACTTCGACACAGAAAATGATGGAAAAGTTACAGTAAGAGATAGAGATACAATGGAGCAAGAAAGAATTTCTATCGAAGATCTTTCAAACTATATTTCAGAAAAAATTAAATTATAATAAAATGAGGCTTTTAAAGCCTCATTTTTTTGACTTTAAAATGTTGATTTTAGAATTCATTTAATATATAATTACTATGCTATAGTGGATAAGTTTCATTTTACGTAAACTAATAAAAAATACATATAAAAACATATTAAATATTTGAAATGCTAAAAGATAATAAATTAAAGGAAAGATAAATAAAAAAGTAAAGAAATTAGTATACAAAATAATACAGGAGGATGAAATGGCGAGAGCTAGAAGAAAAAAACAAGAGGTAAGAAAAGCAAACAAGGTATTTTTAACACTATTATTGATTGCTGTACTTTTATCAGCTGCAGTATATGGAAGCTTTTCAAGTGAAAATAGTATTAGCAATGCAATAGGAGGAATATTTGGAATAATTAAGTACTTTATTCCAATAGGATTTTTTGCGGTTGCAATTTATGTTGCATATAAAAAGGATTCGAGATATTATTATGGAAAAGTTTCAATGATGCTCTTGTTTTTAACATTTGTGGATATACTTTGTGCTTGTTCACAAATCTCAAATAATACAATAAACACATCTAATTCAATGAGTTCAATATTGTCAAGAGCATATGATTTAGGCAGTAAAAATATTGGTGGAGGTGTATATGGCACATTCTTCGCAACACTCTTAGTTAGAATTACTGGTGTTGTTGGAGCCATTATCATTTCAGTAGGTATATTATTTATTTTATTTGTTCTAATATTTAATTTACATCCTGAAGATTTAATAACAAATTCAATTGATAGAATGGAAGAAAATAAAGAAAGAAGAGAACAAGAAAAGAAGTCCAGAGTTCAAGAAATTGAACCAAAGGAATCTTGGAGAGATAGAAGATTACGTGAGAAAGAAGAAAAAGCTAAAAATAGAGAAAAACTTGATGAACAAATCACAATCAATTTAAATGATACAGATAAAAAGGAAGATGCTAAAACAGTACAAAATGTTCCAAAATTTTTAATTCATGAAAATAAAGCAAAGGCAAAAAATATGAGCAATGAAGATGTTAGTTTTTCTCATAAAGATGATGAAAATAAAAAAGATAATGATGAATTATTTTCAAAAGAGGAAGTCGAAAAAGAAGAAAAAACAAAGGAAGTATTACAATTACAACATGCAAGAACTGAAGCAGAGATGAACTATGAATTTCCACCTATTGAATTACTTCAAAGCATTGACCAAAAAGATGATGGGAATAGCAGAAGAGCATTGCTTGCAACTGCTGAAAGATTAAGAAAAACACTATATAGTTTTGGCGTCTCTGCCAAAGTTGAAAATGTTTCTGTTGGACCTGCTATTACAAGATATGAACTTGCTCCTGCAGAAGGTGTAAGAGTAAGTAAAATTGCAAATCTTGCTGATGATATTGCATTGAGTTTGGAGGCAGAGTCTATAAGAATCGAGGCTCCAATTCCAGGAAAACATACAGTCGGAATTGAAGTTCCAAATAAAGTAAAATCAATGGTTCCTTTAAGGGACATTATAGATTCAAAAGAATTTAAGGATAGTAAATCAAAACTTGCATTTGCATTAGGTACTGATGTTGCTGGAAATACTGTGATTACAGATATTGCAAAAATGCCTCACTTGCTTATTGCAGGTGCTACTGGTTCTGGTAAATCTGTATGCATCAATACTATGGTTACAAGTATTATTTACAAAGCCAAACCTAGTGAAGTTAAACTACTTATGATTGACCCAAAAGTTGTTGAACTTTCTGTATACAACGGAATTCCACATTTACTTATTCCTGTTGTAACAGATCCTAAAAAAGCGGCTGGTGCACTTTCTTGGGCTGTACAAGAAATGGTTGATAGATATAGTAAATTTGCTGATAAAAAAGTAAGAGATATAAAAGGATATAACGAACTTGCTGAAAAAGAGGGAGAACAAAAGCTACCACAAATCGTTATCATTATTGATGAGCTTGCAGACTTGATGATGGTTGCTGCTAAAGAAGTTGAAGATGCAATTTGTAGATTAGCACAAATGGCAAGAGCTGCAGGAATGCATTTAGTTATTGC
>CAYWAH010000064.1:0-2684 GCA_964456505.1 uncultured Clostridium sp.
GTTAGCGCTCAATGAAACGGCGTATGGACACATTCCTCCACCTCATGTAAAATTAGAAAAAAAGAGGAGGATGAAAATGATAAGAAAATACAGTGAAGAAGACAAAATCAAATATGTACAAGGCTTTAAGAATTGCACATTACCGTTAAGAGAATATGCCGATAAAATGTTAATAGATGCGGTAGAACTAAAAGCATGGATAAAAGAATACCAAGAGCTACCAATGTTTGGAAAGATTAATGTATCAGAATTAATAGAGGGAAAAAATGTAGAAAGAAATGCAATGCATATAAAAGAAGAAGCAAAATCAGGAACACCAGAGCACAAATCAGAATCAATAAAATTTGAAAGTCCAACGATAAAAATAGAACTTAAAGAAAATTACAACAAGGAAATGCTAAAGAAACTATTGGAGGTATTGGTATAATGTTAGAAGACATGTTACAAAGTATTTCCACAGTATATATAGCATATGGTGCAACAGATTTTAGAAAACAAATATCTTCATTATGCAGTATAGTAAAAGATAATTACAAAATGAATCCATACGAAAAGGCAGCATTCATTTTCTGTAACAAAAAAAGAACAAGTATAAAAATACTTTGTTATGATAAGAATGGATTCATATTGGCACAGAAAACATTAATAGAAGATGGAGCTAAATTTCAATGGCCACGAAATTCTAATGAATTAAAAAAGATAACAAAACAGCAATTAAGTTGGATGCTATCAGGATTAAAAATAGAACAAAAAAATAGTTTTAAAGAAATAGAATTAGACCTAGAAAAAGTGGCAAATTAGTTCACAAAAAAGTAATATAAAATTCACATAGAAGTCACACAAAACGCTTGAAATATCAAGCGTTTTGTGATATTATTGGAGCATAGAAATAAAAGAAAAGTGGGAGAAAAAAATGAGCCAAAAAACATACGAAGAATTACAAGAAGAAAATAGAAAATTACAACAACAAAATGCTGAGCAAGCAATAGAAATAGAAAATTTAAAATTGCAAATAAATACATTAAACAGATATATATTTGGCTCTAAGAAGGAGTCTACGCCAAAAGAAGAAAACATTGTAGAAGGAACACAATGCAGTATTTTTGGTGAACCAAAAGATGAAGAATTAAAAAAAGAAGTAGAAGAAAAAACAGAAGAAATAACAGTATATAGAAAAAAGAAAAATAAAAAAGCATCATCAGGAATAAAAAAAGCAGAATTAAAAAATATAGAAAAAGAAACAATAGAATACAAATTAGCAGTAGATCAAATGAACTGCCCTGAATGTGGAGCAGAATTAGAAGTAATAGGAAAAGAAGTAGTAAGACAAGAAATAGAATTTGTTCCTGCAAAGCTAAAATTAAAAACATATGTAAGATATATATATATATGCAAAAAATGTGGAACAGAAGAAAGTAAAAAAGAAACACCCACAATAATAAAAACAAAAACTCCAAACGCATTGCTAGCACATTCATTTGCATCACCAACGCTTGCAACAGAAGTAATATATCAAAAATATTACATGGGAGTACCATTGTATAGACAGGAAAAGGTATGGGACGATAGAGGACTCATACTGCCAAGAAATATGATGGCAAACTGGTGCATAAAGTTGAGCCAATATTATCTTGAACCAATATATGATTTAATGCTTAAGAAAATGAAAGAGATGAACGAGGTATTGCATGGAGATGAGACTACAATCCAATGTAATAAAGAACCTGGAAAGAAAGCAACAAGTAAATCATATATGTGGGTTTTAGCATCAGGAGAATTAGAAGAGAAGAAGGGAGTGGTATTTAGTTATTCAAGAAATAGAAGTTCTGAAGTAGCTCAAAAGTTATTAAAAGATTATAAAGGCATATTAGTAACAGACCGGATATGCCGGATATAATATCTTAGATAAAGAGCTGACCCATGCGGAATGTTGGGCACATGCAAGAAGATACTTTTACGAAAGTGTACCATTAGATGACAGTAAGAAAATGATAACAACTGCAGATGGATATACTGGAGTAAAGTATATAGATGAGCTATTTTCAGTGGAAAAAGAAATAGCAGAATTAAATATTGATGAAAAACTTAAAGTAAGGCAAGAAAAATCAGCCCAAATCTTGAAAAAATTCTATGAATGGGTTTCTTTAACGAGCCAAAAATATATAACAAATAAAAAACTAAAAGAAGCTCTAACATATGTACAAAACCAAAAAGAAAGCTTAAGTAAATTTTTAGAAGATGGAAGAATACCATTAACAAATTCAAAAGCAGAAAGGTCAATTAGGCCATTTGCAGTACATAGAAAAAATTGGCTTTTTGCAGATTCAGTAGAAGGAGCAAAAGCAAATGCAATTTATTACAGCCTAATCGAATCTGCAAAAGCAAATAATTTGAATATAAATAAATATATAAAATATTTGCTAGAACAGCTACCACAACTAGAGGGTGAGCAATCCGAAACAGATATTGAAAAATATTTACCATGGTCAAAAAATCTGCCAGCTGAAATTTTAAATTTTGATGGTGAGTATAAAGAATTGAATGTTGCAGAATAAAATTATTCCCAGGGGTCCTATATTATACAGGATTGCCCTGGGATTTTCCATACGCCGTTTCATTGAGCGCTAACTTATAAATGTTGATATTTTATAAACTAGATGATATAATAATTATTAGAAAGGAGA
>CAYWAH010000065.1:0-1407 GCA_964456505.1 uncultured Clostridium sp.
TATCAAGAATTTTTAGAAATATGCAAATTAAAAAAAGTAAAAATAATTTATGTTAAAAAAGGAGATATAATAAATATAGGAAAATTAAAATTTGAAATATTTCATCCAGACAAAGATTTGATTCAAGACAACATTCTAAATAACAATGCAATAGTTGCAAGGCTAACTTTCTATAACACTAGAATTCTTTTCACTGGAGATATAGAAAAAGAAGCAGAAGAAAAGTTGGTAAAAGAGTACTCAAAAGATATTGATGAAAATAATAAATATAGGAATGAAAATAATATTAAATATAAAAATGAAAACAATAATGAAAATAGAGATGAAAATACTAATCATCAAAGTAAGAATAATAACCAAAAGACTGAAAGCAATAATAAGCTGGAAGCGGATATTTTAAAAGTTGCGCACCATGGCTCAAAAACATCTTCTACACAAGAATTTTTAAATATGGTAAAGCCCAAAGTAGCGTTAATAGGAGTAGGAAAAAATAATAAATTTGGACATCCAAGTAATACCACAATAGAGAAACTAAACAAAGAAAAATGCAAAATATATAGAACAGACAATATGGGAGAGATTTCAATAATTGTAAAAAATAATAAAGTATTTATACATAAAAAATTAAAATAAAATCATTATTTTACTTTACATAAATAAAAAACTGAAATCAAAATTGAAATAATAATAAAGTATATTAATTATTTGAAGTTAGAAAAATAGTTATTTTAAAGCATTATAAAAGAAATGTAAAAAAATTAAAAATTCTTTTATAAAAAGTATTGCATTTTTATAATGCAAAATTGTATAATAGAAAAGAACAAAAGATTTTTTCAAAGGAGAGATAAAAGAGATGAAAAACAAAAAAGCTAATGATTTTTTAGTTGCTATTGTATTAATAGTAGTTATAGGATGTGGCATATTAGTAATAACAAATATTGCCAAAAAGAATAAAGAAAAAGGTGCAACACAATCAGCAAATACTACTGCAGAAACAAATGAGGCTTCTGAAAAGTATGTACAAGTTCTAGATGATGGAACAAAATTAAATGATAGTGAAAAATTAAAGAAAAATAAGACAATGGATGGAATTGAACTTTCAAATATTCAATTAACAACTAAAGATGGAATAACAAATATTTTATGTGATGTTACAAACAAATCAAATTCTGATTTTAAAATGCAAAATGTTTATGTAGTATTAAGAGATGAACAAGGAAATGAAATATATAAAGTTCCTGGAATTATTGAAGACATTAAAGTTGGAGAAACAAAACAATTCAATACATTTATTACTGCAGACTTTGCAAATGCTTACGATTTTACAATGATTAAAAAAGAAGACTAAAATTATTATATATTGTGATTGATAAAAATGAAACTAACCCAAATTGTTAGACAAAAACG
>CAYWAH010000065.1:1507-2625 GCA_964456505.1 uncultured Clostridium sp.
GGTTTATTTTTATGCACTAAATTAAACAATTTTTAATATTATAATGCGAAAAATTATTAATAAAAAACAGGTTTTAAGAATTTAATGTATCACAATCAATACAAATTACATACAAACTAAAATTCTGTATAAAATAGTAAATAATAGAATAATATAAAAATATTACAAATATATGTCTTTTTTTTTTTTTTTTGATTGTAACATTTTACGAAAGTATTGAAAAATAAGGCTTTTAGAAAGATTAATAATAATTAGATATTTATTTAATTCTCAAAATATAATAATATAACATTAAGAATATTTGTATTAAATGCAAATATAAAAAGGAGATGTAACAAATGAATCTAAAAGAAAAACAAAAGAGCAAAAATATAAACATTAAAAAAATAGTAAAAGCTACAAAAGAGAATGGCATAACATTAGTAGCACTCATAATAACCATAGTTATTATATTAATTTTAGCTGGTATAACAATAGCCACTATAAACAATACAAGCTTGTTTGAAAAAACAAAAAAAGCAAAGATAACTCAAATTGAGGGAGAATGTAAAGAAAAAATAAACTTAGATATTTCGGAAATTAGAATTAGTAATGATAACATAAACAAAACAATTGACTTAAAACTATTAGATGAGCAATTACCAATTGTTGATCCAAATATTGACTTAGATGATTTTAAAAATGGAGATACAAAGTTAACAGGTAGATATAATTATAAGGGAGGAAAATACATTTATAATTTTACAATAAATGAAAACTTAGATGTTTTGGGCACTGCTGTAAAAACAGGTTTATTTAAAATTACTGTAGATTCAGTTACTACGAAATCTGCAAATGTTACATTGAAAAATACTAATACGTTAAGTAATATACAAGACTATACTTATGTATTTAAAGCAAAAAATCCAAATGCATCAAGAAAATATACTAATGTTTTACCAAATGTAAATCCTTTCTCAGATGCAAAGTTAGTTTCAGGTACAGCATATAGTGTATATGCATTGGCTTATGATAACAATGGAGAATGCTACAAGAGCAATACTGTTGATATAACAACACAAGGAATGCCAACAGATTCAGAAATAAAAAATGGAATGATAACATTTACAAATCTTTCT
>CAYWAH010000066.1:0-2602 GCA_964456505.1 uncultured Clostridium sp.
TGGTAAAAATGGTTTTATAACTTTTGAACCATCTAATGGTGGTAATGGTATTAAATTAAATACTCCTAATCCTACATTTATAGATATTGCTATATTAAGCATTAGCATTATTATTGTTCCTATTTGTGAGTGTAAAAATGTTATATTTGCAACTTTATAAACTAAGCAATATATTATTGTTAAAACTATTGCTAAAAAGAAATTCATTAAAGGTCCAGCAATAGAAACAATACTATCGGCTTTATCCATTGAAAATCTTCTGTCATAATTTCTTGGATTAACTTCTACAGGTTTTCCCCAACCAACTCTTGCAAACAATAGCATTACAGTACCGATTGGATCTAAATGTCCTAGTGGGTTTAATGTTAATCTTCCTTGATTCCTTGGTGTATCATCACCTAGTTTGTCTGCTGCATAAGCATGTGCAAACTCATGGAAAGTAATAGCAATTAATATTCCTGGAATTGATAATAATAAACTTAATAAATTATTCACATCAGAAAAATAACTTGCTAAACCTGATATTAGCATTATTGCCATTACAATATAAATCATTCTTTTATCTATATACATATTTATCCTCTCAATTTTGTATTTATAAACTCGAAGGCATAATCCTCCTATTTTTTATTATTATATCATATTTTTTAAAATTATCAATGGTTTTTCAAAAAAAGTTGATTATTTAAAATAACCAACTTATTTTGCTAAATCATTATAATAATTTGTATCATCATTTAATGGAATGACTTCAATTGCTAGTCTTTCTAAATCCTCATAACTTATAGGTTCGTGTATTGAAAATATTGTATTGTTTTTTCTTCTATTATTGAAAAACTTCCCTAAATTTATTATTTTATTATCATCTTTTATTATTTCAGTTTCTGCTTTTTGTTTTTCAGACAATTGAGAAACTTGTGTTTCTATATTATCTAATCTTTCATTATAAATTTGAACTTGTGTAGCCATTATATCATTAAGAAACTGAGTTTGATTTTCTATAAATTCTTTTAATACTTGTTGTTGTATTTGTAATTGTTCGTTTTGTTGATTTTTTTGTTGTTCCATTTTTTTATCAAACACATTGCTTTGAGTATTTATTTGATTTTCCTGTTGTTCTATTTTTTTATTTAATAATAAATTTTGATTCTCTATTCGTTCATTTAATATTTCTGTATTTTCAATTAATTTTTCGTTAAAATGATTCTTTTGTTCTTGTATATGGTTATTAAATGCCTTTTTTTGCTCATCAATTCTTTCCTCGAAATACTCTTTTTCTATTTCATCTTTTTTTTTTATTTGAACAATCTGTTCTTCTATTTTTTCAAACTTATCTGTTATAATTTGAGTAAATCTATCAAAACTTTTGCTTTGTTTTTCTCTTCTTATATCGTTATTTTCTTTTTCCTCGGTTATGTCCTTTCTTAATGTTTGTATACTATCTAATAATCCATTAATACTTATTTCATTTTGCTTTTGTATATTATCAATCTTCATATTAAAATTTACTTCAACATCATTAATAAAGTCTTCGGTCATTATATTATCTTTAATTTCTTGATGAAGTGTTTCAAATTTTAGAGGCTCTTTTGAATATAGTTTTTTTGTAATAGGATCAATTATTTCATCAAAAGACTCAACTTTATCTTGTTCTTCAATGTTTTCTATAAACATTCCATATTTTGAATTATGTTTTTTAGAATAATACTTTCCTTTTCTAAAATCAGTTTTATTTAATATAAATCCGAATACTTTAGCATTATAATATTCTAATTGATCTTTAACCTCTAAAATTTCTTTATATGTTGTCACACAATTTTCAGCAATTAAAATATTAGTATCTGATAATTTTGAAATGTACAAAGCATCTTCATTTTCAAAAAATGCTGTTCCATCAATTAATATAATGTCATATACATCTTTGAGTAAAGCTATTAATTCTTTAACATTTTGTGTTTTTAGCAATTCATAACAATTTTCTGTTATTGTTCCATTTTGCAATATATATAAATGAGGGATTTGAGTTTGTTTTATATATTTTTTTGCATTATTTAGATTTTCAAGATTATTTCCTATTTCTATTTCTTTTATATAATCTGTTAATCCTTCTCCCTTTTCTATATAAAAAATATCACTTTTATCTGATTCTTTTCTTAGATTTGCATCTATTAATAATACATTTTTATTAAGTCTTGCAAGTGACACTGCAAGATTATTTGACACATAACTTTTTCCTTCTCCATCTTTTGAGCTAATAATTGAAATTACCTTTTGATTTGACTGAGCCAAAATATCTCTTATATCTTTAATATATTTTGTGATATTGGCTTTTGGCTTATTTTCTATTAATAAGCTTCCATTTTGGTCATTATATGGTAATTCTCCTAAACTCATAAGTCCAGTCTTTTTTGTAATTCTTTTTTCATTTTTTACTTTGTTTTCAAAATAATTAATTTTTACAACACATAACATAAAAATTAATGCTAAAATTATAACTAATACAATCAAAACTTCCATAATTTCACCCTCTGATGGGTGAATTATATCATACTTTTTTGATTATTGCAAGTGCTTATGTTTACTTTCTTGATTATTTGCTTAT
>CAYWAH010000067.1:0-2412 GCA_964456505.1 uncultured Clostridium sp.
TTTTGAATTTCATTGAAATATCAAAAGAATTGTTATATAATATGAAAAATTTTGAAATAATATTTAAGAGGTAATGCATAATGAGTAATGAAAAAAAATTAAAAGCACCATTTAAATTTTGGTTTGCACTATTTGTCACAAAATCAGTTCAAAATATAATGAAAATGCTTCATAGAAATGCAACAAGTTTGCCAGGAAAAATTGCAATAAAAATTTGCCCTGAATTTTTAAAGTACATTTCTAAGCCAGAAAAAATTATTGGAATTACAGGAACTGATGGAAAAACAACAACAACAAATTTAATAATTGATGCTTTTGAAAGTAATGGAATTCATCCTTTAAATAACAGCCTTGGCTCAAATATTGCATGGGGAATTTCAAGTACTTTTATAAGTGGTGTCTCTTTTGGCAACAAAGAAAAATATGAAGTTGCTGTTTTGGAAATAGATGAAAGAAGTGCAGTAAGAGTTTACCCTTATGTTAAACCTACTTATTTGGTTTGTACAAATTTATTTAGAGATTCAATTTATAGAAATGCAAATCCGGAATTTATTTTTGATATTATGAACGGAAGTATTCCAAAGGAATCAAAACTTGTTTTAAATGGTGATGATCCATTGAGTTCACAACTTGGAAAAGATAATGAAAAAGTATATTTTGCAATTGATAAGCAAGATGGAGAAGGTACAAAGCCAGACAACATTGTCAATGATATGAGAATTTGTCCAAAATGCAATACAAAATTAAAATACAATTATTCAAGATACCACCATTTAGGAAATGTATATTGTCCAAAATGTGATTTCAAATCTCCAAAATCAAAATATATAATTGATAAAATAGATTATGAAAAAGAAAAGTTTTCTATGTCTATTGATGGAAAAAAAGAAGAACACAAATTGATTTCTGATTCAATGTTTAACATATATAATGAATTAGCAATGATTACCTTATTATACGAATATGGGTTCACTAAAAAGCAAGTTGATAACGCATTGAAAAAAGCAAAAATTGTAAAGTCAAGATTTAAAACAAAAACAGTTGATGGAATTACAATTACTCAAAATATTGCAAAAGGTTTGAACGCAGTAGCATACTCATGCATATTAAATCATTTGAGAAAAATTGATGGAGACAAAGAAGTAATAATTGTTCCAGATGATATTCATGATGCAAAAGATTCTTCTGAAAATATTACTTGGATTTATGATACAGATTTTGAATTCTTAAATTCTCCAAAAGTTAAGAGAGTTATTGTTGGTGGAAAGAGAGCAAACGATTATAAATTTAGATTATTGCAAGCAGGAATTCCAAGGAAAAAATTATATTGTGAAACAGATGAATATAAAACAGCAGAAGATGTTTCTTTAGATAAAAATATCGACATCTATATTTTGTTTGATATATTTAATGGAGAAATTGCAGACAAAATTCAATCATCAATTGAAGATAGAATTCATGAAAAATATGATAAAAAATAATCACAAAATATTTGGAGGAAAGCAATGATTAATATTGAAATGTTATATCCGGAAATATGCAATTTGTATGGAGATTATGCTAATGCAAAATATTTAGCAAGTTGCATAAAAGATGTAAAAGTCATAAATACAAATTTGACAAATAAACCCAAATTTGCAACAGAAGATGTTGACTTTTTATATTTGGGCTCAATGACAGAAAGAGACCAAGAAATTGTTATTGAAAAATTGTTACCATACAAAGATAGAATTAAAGACTTAATTAAGAAAAATAAAGTGATTTTATTTACCGGAAACGCAGTAGAAATTTTAGGAAACTACATCGAAAAAGATGATGGCACAAAAATAAAAGCATTAGGAATTTTAAATTTTTATGCAAAAAGACAAATGTTAAATAGAGTTAACAGCCTAATATTAGGCACTTTTGAAGATATGAAAATTGTAGGATTTAAATCGCAATTTACATTAGCGTATGGAGATAATAGTAAGAATTACTTTGTAAAAATTGAAAGAGGTTTTGGATTAAACAAAGAAACTGATTTAGAGGGATTTAGAAAAAAGAATTTATTTGCAACATACTTATTAGGTCCATTACTACCACTTAATCCAAAATTCACAAAATATATTTTGAGATTGTTAAAAGTAGATGATAGTTTGAAATTCGAAGAAGAAGCAATGACCGCTTATGATGCAAGACTTGCAGAATTCGAAGATAGACAAAAATGCAAAAGACTTTGCTAATAATTTTTTCACATAAAAAAGAAGAGAAATTTTATAATTTCCCTTCTTTTATTTTTTACCTTATTCGATTAAGTTTTACATTTTGTGTTTCTCATTTTAAATTTACATATCTAGTTTTACAACTCTGAATAATCTTTGATTTCTTCGAATAAGCCGTAATTTTTCTTTAGTATCTTTGTATCGTTATCAT
>CAYWAH010000068.1:0-2145 GCA_964456505.1 uncultured Clostridium sp.
CATTAACTCCATAAATCCTGGTAATGTTTTTGGTTTTATTTGTTCACTCATAATTCCTCTCTCCTCTCATTATTTATTAAAAAATACAATCATAGCTCCAACTAAACAAAATATAGCACCTAAGACTTTAAATCCAGCTGTGGCTTCATTTTGGTCTCCAAAGCCAAACCATTTCCTTGTTAAAATTCTTGCATCATAAACCATAATTGTGCCATACATCAAAAAAACTAAACCTACTACTCTTAATACTATTTGTAACATAAATATCAACTCCTATTTGTACTTTATAATACTATTTATAATTTTAGTATATATTTTTTTATGCGCGTAAGCGACATTATATCTCGATTCTACTTGTAAATTTATCTTCAATTAAGTTCTTTAATCTTGAATTCTTCTCTTGTTCCAAATTTGGATCATCTGCTATAATCTGTGAAGCTAATTCTTGTATTTCTTTTAATTCTCTTATGTTTTCGAATAGATTAGCAATTTTAAGTTCTGGAACACCATGTTGTGCAGTTCCAAAAAAGTCTCCTGAGCCACGAAGTTCTAAGTCTTTTTCTGAAATTACAAATCCATCATTAGTTTGGCACATAACTTTCATTCTTTCTTTACATACTTTGCTTTTGCCTTCATTTTTTAGAATACAATAAGATTTAAATTCTCCTCTTCCTACTCTTCCTCTTAGTTGATGAAGTTGTGCTAAGCCGAATCTTTCTGCATTTTCTATTATCATAATACTTGCATTTGGAACATCAACTCCAACTTCAATAACTGTTGTAGAAATAAGAATATCTATTTCTCCATTTTTAAATCTTTGCATTATATCATCTTTTTCTTTTGGTTTCATTTTTCCATGTAAATATTCTACTCTATATTCACTAAATACCTCTGTTTTATACTTTTCTGCAAGTTCAACTACAGATTTTAATCCTGAATCATCATCAGATTCTTCAACTAAAGGACATACAATATATGCCTGTCTTCCTTCATTTATAAGTTTTTTAACAAATACAGCTAGTCTTTCGTCATATTCTTTATTTACTGCATAAGTCTCAATTTTCTTTCTATTTGGTGGAAGTTCATCAATAATAGAAATATCAAGGTCTCCATAAAGAATAAGTGCTAATGTCCTTGGAATTGGAGTTGCAGACATAACTATAACATCTGGGTTACTTCCTTTTGATACTATTTTTGCTCTTTGTTTTACACCAAATCTATGTTGCTCATCTGTTACAACTAAGCCTAAATTTCTGAAAACCACATTATCTTCCAAAAGCGCATGTGTTCCAATTAAAATGTCTATTTCACCATTTTGAAGTCTTTCTAAAATTTTCTCTTTATTTTTCTTTGTAACACTTGAAACTAAAAGCTCACATCTAATTCCAAATGGCTCTAATATTTTTGTGAAATTCTTTAAATGTTGATCTGCAAGGATTGCTGTAGGTGCCATAATTGCTGCTTGATATCCACTTTTTACAGCTTTATATGCTGCAACTATACTTACAACTGTTTTTCCAGAACCTACATCACCTTGTAAAAGTCTATTCATTGCTGTATCTTTTTCCATATCTTTATCAATTTCGTCAAGCACTCTTTTTTGAGCATTTGTAAGATTAAATGGAAGTGTTTTAATTACATCTTGCATTTTTACATTTGTGTCAAATTTAATTCCTTTTTCATCAAACTTCTGACCTTCTTTAAGCCTAAATAATGCCAATTGTAAAGCCAATAATTCTTCAAAAACAAGCCTATTTTTAGCTCTTGTAAAATCAGAATTTGATTTTGGAAAGTGTATACTTTTGTATGCTTCATTTATATCAATCAATTTGTATTTTTGCAAGATATAATCAGGAATATTTTCTTCAAGATTTCCATATACCTCGTCAATTCCACATTCTATTATTTTCCTTAAAACATTCTGTGAAAGGTTGCTTGTTAAAGGATATATTGGAATAATCTTTCCTGTATTTTTGTCTACTCCATCTTCATCAAATACAGGAGATTTCATTTCAAAAGTTCCGCCTTTGTTTTCTATTTTGCCATAAAAGGTGTACTTCTCTCCTACTTTAAATTTATCTTTCAAATACTTTTGATTAAACCATGTAATAACACAACTTGAACTTTCATCATTTACAACTAGTC
>CAYWAH010000069.1:0-2027 GCA_964456505.1 uncultured Clostridium sp.
TTGAAAAAATGCCACAATCCACTTTTGATGAAATAATAGAAAAATATGTTGAAATTAAGCAATTGCTAAAAGAAGCATTAACAGATAAGATAAATGATAGAGAAGTATATATGAAAGGCATCGATGCAAGCTATTTTTATGAAGGATATACACAATTTAAAACAGAAGATTTATAGCAAAATTATGCAAATCGAGAAAGGAATGAAATTAAAAAATGAATGACAAAATAGTAATAAAAGGCGCAAAGGAGCACAACTTAAAGAACATAAATGTAGAAATTCCTAGAGACAAGATGGTTGTAATTACAGGCTTATCAGGTTCTGGTAAGTCTTCTTTAGCATTTGACACAATTTATGCAGAAGGTCAAAGAAGATATGTAGAAAGCCTATCATCGTATGCGAGACAGTTTTTGGGAGTAATGGAAAAGCCAAATGTTGAGAAAATTGAAGGACTTTCACCTGCAATTTCAATAGACCAAAAAACTACATCAAAAAATCCTCGTTCAACAGTTGGAACAGTTACAGAAATTTATGACTATATTCGTCTTCTATATGCAAGAATTGGTGTACCATATTGTCCAAATTGTAACAAAAAAATT
The DNA here is from genome assembly GCA_964456505.1 of uncultured Clostridium sp. Classification (GTDB taxonomy): domain Bacteria; phylum Bacillota; class Clostridia; order TANB77; family CAG-508; genus CAG-793. Next base: position 599 of record CAYWAH010000069.1, read on the forward strand.
GAAAAACAAACATTAGACCAGATTGTTGACAAAGTTCTAGAGTTAGAAGAAGGAACAAGAATTCAAGTTCTAGCACCTGTTGTTCGTGGTAAAAAAGGTGAATACAAAAAAGAACTAGAAAGCTACAGAAAGGCTGGATTTGTAAGAGTTCAAATAGATGGACAAGTTTATGATTTATCAGAAGAAATTCAAATAGATAAAAACAAAAAGCATTACATAGAAATTATTGTAGATAGATTAGTAATTCGTGAAGATATAAAAAGCAGGCTTACAGAATCTGTAGAAACAGCTTTATCTCATGCAAATAAATTAGTTGTAATAGAAGTAGCAAATAAGTTAGAAGAAAACAAGAAAAAATTAAATGATTTAGGAGCAAGAGACACTGCAAGCGCAGTAATGAAAGATGCAGAAACAAATGGCTCAAAACAAATATTGTTTAGTTGTAATTATGCATGTCCAGATTGTGGATTTAGTTTCCCAGAAATAACTCCAAGAATGTTTTCTTTTAATGCACCAATGGGGGCATGTCCATCATGTCTTGGAATTGGTTTTTTGATGAAAATGGATGAAGACCTAATTATTCCAGATAAAAACAAAACATTATATGATGGAGTAAAAGCTTTTGGAGCAAGTACCATGAAACGTGGAGACACAATGGCAAAGATGTATTTTGAATCAATTGGAAGACATTATGGAGTAGATATAAAAAAGCCAATTAAGAAACTTCCAAGAGAATTTTTAGAAAAAATTCTTTATGGAACAGGAGATGAAGAAATAGATTTTGAATATGAGTCAAGTATTGGAACAAGGCAGTTTACTGCTCCATTTGAAGGAGTTTTACCAACACTCGAAAGACGTCATAGTGAAACAAAATCTCAAGGAATGAGAGATTTTTATGAAATGTATATGAGCAATTCAGATTGCCCAACATGCAAAGGTGCAAGGCTTAAAAGAGAAGTTTTATCAATTAGAATTGGAGATAAAAACATAAATGAATTAACATCAATGTCTATTGAAAAAATTCAAAGTTATTTAAGAAGCATAGAACTTTCAGAAACAGAAAAGCTTATTGCAGAAATGATTTTAATAGAAATAGATAAAAGACTTCAGTTTTTAATAGATGTAGGATTATCTTATCTTACACTTTCAAGAAGTGCTGGAACATTATCAGGTGGAGAGGCACAAAGAATTAGACTTGCAACGCAAATAGGCTCAGGACTTACAGGAGTTTTATACATTTTAGATGAGCCAAGTATAGGACTTCATCAAAGAGATAATGCAAAATTAATTGCAACTCTTAAAAAGTTAAGAGATTTAGGAAATACATTAATAGTTGTAGAACATGATGAAGACACAATGTATGCAGCAGACCAAATTATAGACATTGGACCAGGCGCAGGAGTTCATGGTGGAAACTTAATAGCTCAAG
>CAYWAH010000070.1:0-1792 GCA_964456505.1 uncultured Clostridium sp.
TTGGTGGAGAAAAAGACTTAATTAGAATAGATATGTCTGAATATATGGAACCACACTCAGTTTCAAAACTAATAGGTTCACCTCCAGGATATGTAGGTTTTGAAGAAGGAGGACAATTAACAGAAAAGATTAGAAGAAAGCCATATTCAGTAATTCTTTTAGATGAGGTAGAAAAAGCACACCCAGATGTAATGAATATTTTGCTACAAATATTAGATGATGGAAGACTTACAGACTCAAATGGAAGAACAGTAGATTTTAAAAATACAGTAATTATTATGACTTCAAATATTGGAGCAAGGCTTATTACAGACAAGAAAAATTTAGGATTTGGAAATTCTTCAAATTCTGATGAACAAAAAGAATATGAAAATACCAAAAAAGATGTAATGGCAGAGCTAAAAAGAGAATTTAGACCAGAATTTATAAATCGTATAGATGAAGTAATAGTATTCCACAAATTAAATGATGATGAAATAAAACAAATTATAGACCTTATGCTTAAACAGGTTCAAGAAAGACTAAAAGAGCAAAAAATAAATATAAAAATAGATGAAAGTGTGAAAGAATTAATTGCAAAACAAGGAATTAACAAGTCTTTTGGTGCAAGACCTTTAAGAAGAACAATTCAAAGCTTAGTAGAAGATAGTTTGGCAGAAGCAATTTTGGATAGCAAAGCAGGAAATAAAGAAAAAGAAATTGTGTTAGATGTTGAAGGGGAAAAAGTTGTTTGTAAAAATTCTTAAAAAATTATGTAAAATAGTATTGACAAATTAAGTAAAATAATATATAATAATTAAAGTTGTTCGAAAAGAACAGCTGTAAGGGGCTAAGTATAGGAAGAGTAGCGACGAGCGAAATTATGGATACAAAGTTGGGTTCGATTCCCATTAGCCCCACGCGGGCAGGCTTTAGTTTATATTAGTAAAACACATAACAGTAATGCTAGCTAGCTGTTATGGAATGAGGTTCAATTCCTCAAAGCCTGTCCGAAAAGAAAGAGATCCGGTTTATTTGGGTCTTTTTTTTTTGTTGCTTTTATTTCAAAAATTACAAATATGTGAAAAATAATATAAAAACAATTGCAAAAATGTGTTAAAATACAAAAAATACCTTGCAAAAATGTGATAATGTGTTATTATATATTATAAATAGTTTTAATAAAATTTTAAGGAGCGTAGGAAGGATAAAAAATGGAAATAAAAGAACTAATAAGTAAAGAAAAAATTGAAAAAAGAATAGAAGAATTAGCAGAACAAATAAGCAGAGATTATGAAGGAAAAAATATAGAATTTATAGTAGTATTAAAAGGTGCTGCAATTTTTGCAGTTGAACTTGCTATGAAATTAAAGCCAAATGTTAGATTTGATTTTATAGAAATTTCAAGCTATAGTGGAACTGAAAGTACAGGAGTTTTAAAAGTGAATAAAGACTTAAAAGCAGATATTGAAGGAAAAGATGTATTAATAGTAGAAGATATAATAGATACAGGAAGGACTTTAAGTTATTTGAAAGAGTATCTACTTAGCAAAAATCCAAATAGTTTAAAAATATGCACATTAGTTAGTAAGCCATCAAGAAGAATTGTAGATGTACCTATAGATTACAATGGATTTGAGATAGAAGATAAATTTATAGTGGGTCATGGGTTTGATATTGATGAAGATTATAGAAATATGCCATATATTGGGTATATTGAGTAATAAAGTATTTGTCAGAAATTGATAAAATTGACATTATAGGTTTACAATAGATATGTCACATGTACATTTATAAAAAAATATAGGAAGTA
>CAYWAH010000071.1:0-1789 GCA_964456505.1 uncultured Clostridium sp.
GTATGAGTTTTTTTCGTTGGGGTTTTCCCTAAATTTCAATATTTTTTAGCACTAATCTATAATTCGATTTAACTTTTTTGATTTTAAATTACTCTTATATTACTATATTTCAGCGTTAAAGTCAACCTTAACAAGCCGAAAATATTAGCTTTTTTCGACCATCTTATGTTAATTTCCTATTATCATTAGTTCACTCATTTTTTTACTTTTTAGCAAACTTAAAATGAATTCTTTCGTCCCTCCAACAAAATCATTTGCTAGTTCATATTTTCCTGCATATATTATTTTTCCTTGTTTTATTTTCTTTACTTTTTTTGGCTCCGGTATTCTTTCTGCTAATTCTTCTTGTATTTTCCTTTTGGCATTGTTATTTAATATATCCTCAATTGTGTTGTTCATTCTATTCATTATAACCTTTAACAAGGCTTCTGCACCATTTATTGACCAGCTTGTTCTATTTTTCTTCATTCTGTCTCTGCATACACAATACATATAACTTTCTTCAGACCCTAATGATGGAAATTGTTCTATATTTTCTTGTATCTGTTCTTCTGTATATCCTAATTTATATTGATATCTCTGTAATCCTTTTTCATTATTTCTTAAATACTCTTCTAGCTCTTTTACTTTGTTTAGTTCATCTATTTTCTTATCTGTTTCTAATTCTACTTTGTAATTATATATCAAGCTGAATATATCACTTGGCTTTTCTGTATATACTATTTCTTGCATTTGTTTTAAATATTCTTCATCACTTACTGCCATATATATTTTCTTTTGTATATGTGCCATATCTAATTGAAATATCTCTTTCGCTCCTTCTACTATACTTCCTGTCCAATCAGCTCCATCTCCATTTATTACTACATTTTTAATTTTATATTCTTTATATGTTGTTCCTATTGTCGCATCTTCTATTTGTTTTAACTTATTTGCTTCATTTGCTGTTCCTATTATTATTTTATTTTTTAATTTGTAATCATTCTCATACCTTTTTTCTTTTCCTTCATGTATTACTGCTATTTTTAGCTCTATTCCATTTTTCTTTTTCTTATTTTTCTTCTTCTTAAAATGTTTTACTTTATATTTCTTCTTACCTTTACTTTTTTTGCTCTTTTGCTTTTTTACATATATTCCATCATGCTCACAAAACACATATTCACAATTTTTCTTTCCTTCAATTTTTCCGTCTTTATACAGCTGTATCTTTTCTTCCTCCAATGCTTTTATTTTTTCTCCCAGTTTTATCACTATATTTCTTACTGCTGTATATGTTATTTCACTATCTGTATCTTCTGATACTGTTTTTGCTGTTTCTCGGTATGATTTCTTTGCTATTTCTCTTATTATCATTTCTACAACACTTTGAGAATATTGTCCTATACTATTTATTTCTAGCAACTCATCTAAAAGATAAATAGATTTTTTTACACCATTTACTTGCATTACATATCTTCTTCTAAAAAATTCTACATCTCCAAGTCTTGTTTTTACAACTGTTTTTTGAAAATCTTTTACTTTAAAAACACTCTTATCTCTATACTTTTTAATCAAATCATCTATTAATTTTAACTCATCTGCAATTAGTTCTCTTCCTAATTTCATAACATCTTTAAATATTTTTTCTTCTAAACCATTGAATTTTACTATTTTTTCTGGTATTATATTCATAACAAAAGCACCTCGTATTCTTTGTTTGTGGTTAAACAAATTATATACTAAGTGCTTTTGTTTTTCTATATTTTTTGAAATTTTTTCTATATTTTACCCCAGATTATTTAACTCATAT
>CAYWAH010000072.1:0-1704 GCA_964456505.1 uncultured Clostridium sp.
AGCATAAAGAAGAAGTTAAATTTCTAAAAAGAAAAACATTAAAAGAAATTATTGCCCCTTCAGGAATTGATGCTTCAAATATAGATCATTTAGAGATAATCTCAAATGCTAAAAGATATGCTAGAAGCTTTTTTGTATCATCACTTCCACGTATGGCCACATTTCCGGAAATATTTAGAGATTTATATATGTTTGGAGATATAAATACTTCGATATATATTAATCCTGTAAAAGAGGATAGATCACAAAATGAATTAAATAGAGCAATAAATGAACTAGAAACAGAAAGAATTGTTGCAGCAGATAGAGGAAACATAAATAGAGAAAGTACGCTTAGTCAAAAAAGATTTGAAGCAGAAGAGTTAAGAGATCAAATCGCTGCAGGATTTAACAAGTTATTTGAAGCTTCAGTTATTTCTACATTATTTACATATAATTTGGAAGACTTAGATAGATATACAAAAATGCTTGCATCAGAAATGTCTAAAAGTTTAGTAGGAATAAAGACTGCGTGGGGGATGCAAGAAGAAGCATTTCAAAGCAATTTACCTCTTGCAAATGATAAAGTAAAAAAAATACATACATTTGACAGGAACTCAATGGGAACTGTATTTCCTTTTACAACATCAGAAGTTGGACATCCTACAGGTGTACCAATAGGATTTAATAAACAAACTGGAACACCAGTATTGTTTGATAATTTTCATAATTCTCTTACAAACTACAATATGGTTATATTTGCTAAATCTGGTGCAGGAAAGTCAGTTACAATGAAAACTTTAATTTCTAGATCATCAGTGCTTATGGGAATAGAAAGTTTAGCATTAGACGCAGAAGGTGAGTATACTATAGTTGCTGAAGCTTTAGGTGGAATAAATGTTGTAATAAGCCCTACATCAAAAACAGTAATAAATTTATTTGATGTAGAAACAGAAACGGTAAAAGATGAAATCACTGGAAAAGAAAGAATGGTAGTAAATATAGAAAACAAAGTAGAGGACGTTACTCAAGCATTAGTTACAATGGCTAAGGGAAGTACAAAAAGTGATGAAGTAAATGAGCTTACAAAACAGATAATTGCAGAGATTATTTATGAAGAATATGCTGCACTAGGAATAAACAGTAATCCAAGTAGTTTATATATTCAAGACAGTAACAATTATATGACAGGAAATGAATTATACAAAAAGAAAAAGCCTATGCCTACAATCGGAAGTTGGTACAAAAGATTAGTAAAAAAGGCGCAAGAAAATACAAACAAGAATTATGAATATCATTATAGTTATCTTTTAAAAGTTATGAAACAATATGTTAGAGCTTATGATGGACAAATGGCATATTTTGATGGTCAATCTACATTTGATTTATTAGATGATGCACCATTTATAAATATAGATATTTCTCAATTAGAGGAAAGATTTGCAAGACCACTTGCACAACAAATATTACTTTCATGGATTTGGGAAAAATATGTTAAGAAAAATAGTGAAGATAGAAAAAAGGCAAAAAGAAAAAGAGTTTTGGTTGATGAGGCTTGGATGCTACTTCCATACCCAGAGGCTGTAGATTTCTTAAACAAAATGGCAAGACGTGCCAGAAAAAGAAATGTATCTTTGGCAATTATATCTCAAAGATTTCAAGACTTTTATGAAAAACCAGAAGCTCAAGCAGTTCTTACATCTTCAGATACAAAACTATTTTTAG
>CAYWAH010000073.1:0-1684 GCA_964456505.1 uncultured Clostridium sp.
AATATACAGTTGCAAGAATAATGGAAAGAGATGATTTTAAAAATAGATTTGAAAATAATCTTCCACTTTCTATGCATGAATTATTATATCCACTTATGCAAGGATATGACTCAGTTGCATTACATGCAGATATAGAAATTGGTGGAACTGACCAAACATTTAATTTATTAGTTGGTAGAGAATTACAAAAAGACTACGACCAAGAACAACAAGTTGTAATGACATTTCCATTACTTGTAGGATTAGATGGAAAAGAAAAAATGAGCAAATCTTTAGACAACTACATAGGAATTTCAGAAGATCCGTTTACAAAATTAGAAAAGTCAATGAAAATTCCAGATGATGTGTTAAGACAATATTTTGAACTTGCTACAGATTTGCCAATTGAAGAAATTGACGAAATAATGAGTGGAGATATAAGAGAAGCACATTTTAGATTTGCAAAAGAATTACTTGCAATGTATGATGATGTAAATGAATTTGATTCTCTTAAAGAAAAATATTTAAATATTGCAAAAGGCGGAATTCCAACAGATGTAGAAGAAATGAAAGTTTCAGAAACTTCAGCAAATATTTGTGACTTATTAGTTGCAGCAGGATTTGCAACATCTCGTGGAGAAGCAAAAAGAATGGTTACAGGAAATGGAGTAAAAATAAATGGAGAGCCTGTAACAGATATTACAACTATGGTAGAAGTTACAGGAGAACCTGTAATTCAATTTGGGAAAAATAAGTTTAAAAAGGTTGTTAAGGGATAAGCTCTATTTATTGGAGGTTGATTTTTGGGACGGAGAAAGAAAGTCACCTGCAAGTTTACTCCAAAATAAAATATAGTTCTTGAATACAATTTTATAGTAAAACGTTTCTTAAAATTAATAGATTTAAGGGACGTTTTTTTTGTTCTATTATTTATTATTTAGAATAAAGATTAATTAAGCATTATAAAACAAGTAGCAGTTTTTTCTATAAAAACTCTCTGTACCTACTAAAGTAACTCTAGGAAACTTCTAAAGTAACTACGCAATTAGAAGTGAAAATAATTAAATTTTAAAAGGGATATTATTAAAAATGCAAAATGTTTTATTAAACATGAAAAAAGGACAAAGTGGGATAATTCAAGAAATAAATATAGAAAATCCAAAAAGAAAAATGCACTTACTTGAGATGGGACTTACTGTGGGAACTAAAATTAAAGTTAAAAAGGTTGCACCTATGGGAGACCCTATAAGTATTGAACTTAAAGGATATGAACTATGTATTAGTAAAAAAGATGCTTCGAAAATACGAGTGAATTAAAGAAACTTTTTTCATAACTATGTGTGCCTTCGAGCAAAGCGTGAAAGGAAAGGAATGGAATTTAAAATGAAGATTTGTTTAGTTGGAAATCAAAATTGTGGAAAAACAACCGTATTTAATACTTTAACAGGAATGAATCAAAAAATAGGGAATTGGCCAGGAGTGACGATCGAGAAAAAAGTTGGTATAATAAAAGAAACAAACTTTGAATTAGTAGATTTGCCTGGTATTTATTCATTAAATCCATATACAGAAGAGGAAAAAATTTCAAGAGATTTTATTTTTACTCAAAGGCCTGAAATAATTATAAATATAATAGATGCAACATGTTTGGAAAGAAGCTTGTATCTTTCAACTCAACTTTTAGAATTAAATACAAAAATAATTA
>CAYWAH010000074.1:0-1646 GCA_964456505.1 uncultured Clostridium sp.
CTTCTTTTATATATCCATAAATTCTTTCTTTAATACCTTCTACAGAATATTTTTCCCCAAACGCTCTATTTATTCTTACATTTCTTGAATAATAGGGTGTTTTAAAACTTAAATATTTTCCACTATCTTTTATATTTTCATAACCTTTAGATTTTAAAATTAATTTGAAGTCAGAATACTTTTTAGCGTATTTTATTGCCTCATCAATATCAGTTATTATCCTTTGCATTTTTTCGTCTGTATGGTTAAAATAATCAATATTTTTTTGCCTAAATCTTTTTTCTTTATTTGCTTTAGGTGTATCTACAATAGATAAACCATAATTTAAACATAATCTATCAGAAGCTTCTTTTAAAAAAGCAATTTGTGCTTTTGAATTATGATACTTATAACCATCTATAAATGAAACAGAATTTAGAATTAGATGATTATGAACATTTTCTTTATTGATATGAGTACATATTACTACTTGATATTTATCTCCCCATAGTTCTTCAGCTAGTTCTTTTCCAATTTGATTTGCAAGTTTTGGAGATACTTCATTTCCTTTAAATGACTGAATTATATGATAACCTAATACATCATCTTCTTTATGGAAGAATTTTTTAGTAAGTGCCATTTCTTCATAAGCTGTATCAACTGAACAATTTACACTTGAAACTAAAATACCATTTTCAGTTTTATCTCCATTTTTTCCATAGTTAATAACTGCTTGTAAGTTGCTTTTAATATTTTTAATTTTTATTACTGCCAATAGAATCACCACCTCTAGAATATAATCTTTTTTGAAAATCTACTATAAATTTTGGAATAGTATTTTTTATATATTCCAAATCTTCATCTCTAACATATCCTACAATATTTACTGCTTTTGCAATTTGATTTATATTATTTGCTATGCCTGTAATTTGTTTTATAAATTCTCTAATTTCTTTAGTTGGTTGTTCTTTTATTTTATAACCTTTAATACAGCTCCTTAAAAACTCTGATTCATTTAAACCAGATTTTTTAGCTTTTACTTTTAATAAATTATCTTCAGTTTGATTAATCCAAATTTGTTTTTTTATTGTTCTTTTTCTCATAAAATTTTCACCTCCAAAAAATAGCAGTCATTTTTTTGACTGCTTATATAAATTTTATAAAATTAAAATAGGGGATTGGGGAAAGATTTTCCCCATAAACAATTTTTGCATAAAAATTGCAAGCGGTATTTATACGGGAGTATAAATGCGTCGCTTGCTTTTAATATTTCATAAGCTAAATTTGTAGTAATTATTTAATAATTTAAGCTAAAAAAAGAAGAAATCTTATATAAAATTTCTTCTAAATTTAAGTTATTTTTCTTTAATTAATCCAACATCTTTTAAGTATAAAAACATCTCTTTACCACCTAAAAGAAATATTTCTTTTTCTTCAAAATCTCTAATATCCATATGAATTGTAATTAGTTTTTGCAACATTTTACATTCAGTTTCATTTAATAGTAGAGGTTGATTTTCTTCTAAAATATATTGTAAATTTGGATATTCATTAAAGATGTCATCTAGCTTTTTTCTTAATTTTTTATATTCATTATTTCTATTTAATAAATCAGTTTTTCTTTCTTCAATAGCCTCAGTTAAATACATTTCATATAATCTTACTTC
>CAYWAH010000075.1:0-1627 GCA_964456505.1 uncultured Clostridium sp.
TATATTTGTTGTAAAACTCACTTTTCTTAATCTTCCAACCTAATAATCTGCATTGGCTCCATAGCTGCTCGTATTTACCAGATATTGGAGTGCCTGAAAGAAGAATAACATTATCAGGCTGCATCTTTAAAATAAATTTAGATCGTTTGGAAGTTTCATTTTGAATTAAAGAAGATTCATCTAATAAAAGAGTAAAATCTTTTAGATTAAGAAGATCTTTTCTTCGCCAAACTAAATCATAATTGATAATACCAACAATCATATTGGATTTTCTAACATCATGAAAATAATTACTTTCATTATCCTCATTCCATTTTAAAAAACCATTTAATCGATCAGATTTTGTCAAATTACAAACTACAATATTTTTATAGTTATTTATAAAATGATCTACCCAATCTTCAATTTTTGATTTCTGACAAACGACTAAATTTATTGTCGATCCTAACTGAATCATTTTTTCAGCACCTACAAATGTCTTACCTAAACCCATATCGAGATAATAAGCACATCGATTATAATTTTTAGTTAAGTCAAGGCTTTTTGTTTGATGAGGAAATAGCTTCATGCTTTTGTCTCCATTAAATCATTACGTTTTCCAATAATGCTGTTACTGTCAAAATTCCAGTGCCGCCTCTGAAAAATCGTCATTCCAAGAAAATGGTTTTATTTCAATATTCATTCTTCTACCTCCAACTTTGCTTTGAGCATCTTCTTTGCTTGTTCATTCGTCATTTCTTTTCCTCACTTTCTGCCAAATATTCGTCAATACTTATTTGATCATCTTTTGGTAATACACACATTTCTTCTTTTGCCCTTTTATAAAACTCCTTGTTGATTTCAAATCCATAGAAATTACGATTCAATTCAAGACAAGCCCTTCCTGTACTTCCACTTCCAAAGCAGGGGTCTATCACAACATCGCCCTCGTCTGTAAATGTTTCAATTAGTTTCTTTAACAACTTAACAGGCTTTTGACTAGGATGTATTTTGGGTATATCCTTTCCATCTTTTTCCCACTCAAACCAATCAAAAACCATATGCCCTGTACCTCTGATATTTTTTCCGTTCTCGTCAATTTGTAGTCCATTTCTGAACTTTGGTAACTTATCGCGATAGAATAATATAGCGTGTTCTGTTGCTCCTACCACTCGCATATTAGCTTTTAAAACTTGTGGGCTATAATTCTTGATAAAATACAAGGGAATATAATTTTTGAATCCTTGCTTTTTAGCTGCTAGAATCAAATCATGTTGCTGTTCAAATGAACAAAATACAATCATGCAAGGACTATTTGAGCTTCTACCTCTACCTTGTGGTTTTTTGTCTTCCTTTTTCATCAATCTTGAACAGAAATGAAAATACTCATACACATTGAAATTATAATCGCTCGCAAACGCCGCTTTACCTGCTAATTTACTTTCGCCGTTTTTATTGTCTCCACCTTTATACCACATTGGATTTGATCCATAAAAGTTATTTCCAACATTATATGGGATGTCTGCAATGATAAGCTGTGCCTTCTGTATTGGGTAGCACTTCCATCCTTGCATTGAGTCGTTATACAACTCACATTTAATCTTTTTTTTAATTGGCTTATATCCTTCTTTTATTTTCTTCATTTTTG